>CANGHX010000028.1 GCA_947453715.1 Flavobacteriales bacterium
TCACCGGCATTGATAGGTTCGGACCATCCCTCTGTTGTTTTTAAGCAATACCAAATATCCGCATTTCCTTGTCCACCATGTCTATTTGAGCTAAACCATAATTTATTTCCATCTTCAGATAAAAAAGGTTGCGCGGTAAATAAGGAATCAGAATTGTATTTAAAAGCAACTTCTTTATCAGATTTTTCATCATAAATAAAGATTCCTGTAGTTGTCAATTGATTATTTCTTTTAGCATCAAAATTTCTAGCAAAATACCATAACTTATTGATACTATCATAACATGCTGTTCCATCATGTCTTGAAGATTTTAAAAACTTCAAGGTTTCTACTTTATTATTTTTATTTAATAAATAAATATTTAAAAATGCCGAATTATCATATGACCAATCTTTCGCCGCTAAATCTCTTGCTGATGTAAACACAATTCCATTTGGGTGGTAAAATGCACCAAAATCTCCTTTATTTGAATTAAAATCAACTTCTTTAATTTTAAATTTTGTTGAATCTTTAGCAATATCGTCCCAAATTTTACCATCAAAATAAAGTTTTGCTAAATCTGTTTTAGTCGTTCCGTTTGAAATAACTATTCCTTTAAAAATTAGTTCTTTTGCTTTTGCATAATTCGAAGTCAACAAACTTAATTGAAAGAAATGATATGCATCTTCTGTCGTGAAAAATTTAGTTGCGCTTAATTTATCCATTACATTATAAGCGAAAGTGTAATCTCGACTTTTTTCAGCCGAAACAACAGCATCTCTATAAACAGTTTCAAATAAATCAATTTTCAGATGATCTTTTTCAATTAACTCTTTATAAATTGGATTAGCTTCAGCAAATCTATAACTTTTATAATAATGTTCTGCTTGATTAACCTTTAAATTTTGGCAAAATAGATTTAATGAAAAACAAACTAAACCAATTAATGTATATATAACTTTCATATAAAAATTTCTTTCAAATTAAAAATATCGTGGAGAACCAAATGATTTATTCTTTCCATTAATAGAGTAGTTCAACATAATTTCATGAGAACCCATATTTTTGATTGTATTTAATCCGTTAATCGGATAATCATATGAATATCCAACCATAAACTTTTCTTTAATCTGGTATGCCATATTTAAACCTACTGATTCATGGAATCTATACATCGCACCAAACCAAAAAGTTTTATAGAAAAATAAATTAGCATTTAAGTCAACTGTTACTGGTGCATTATCAATTGCTTTAACTAACATACTTGTTTTTAAATCAATTACTGAATTTAATGGTTGAACAAATCCCATCGAGAAAAAATAGTGTCTTCTAATATATGAATCACTCAACACGACTGACTGATTAATCAACTTAGACTGCATTAATCTTGGGACACTTAATCCGGCATAAAAACGTTTTGTGTAATAATACAAACCTGCTCCAGCATTAAAATTAAATTGAGAAATTGAAGTTAAATATTCAGACTCAGTTGGATCATTCGCTACTAATTTTTGAAAATCAACAGCTAATTGCTCTCCTCCACCTGATACTCCCAAATTTAAATTACCACCTCTTTTAAAACGAAGTGTATAGGCATAATCACCATAAAAAGAAGTTCTATTTCTAGCTCCAATTTGATCATTACTTAAATGCATCCCTAAAGACATATTTCTAATTTTCAATGGAGAATTCAATGAAATGAATTGACTCTTTGGAGCACCATTCATCCCAACCCATTGACTACGAACAATTGCCACCGCATTAAAATCACCTCTACTTCCAGCATAAGCAGGATTAAATTGAAGTGGATTAAACATGTACATACTACTCTGTTCATCTTGTTGAGCAAAAATAAAATTGCTTGATAAAATGACAATAAATGTTATTCCTAATTTATATAATTGATTTTTCATCGCTTATTTATTTCTCTTTATTATCTAACTAATTCAATATATCCTGAAAGTGGTTTTTCACCATTATTCATATTAATAATGTAGAAATATGTTCCACTTGGTAAGAAATCTTTTCCTGTAGCATCTCCTACATTTGGTTTACCATTCCAATCATCATTGTATGGACTAGAAGAATAAACTAAATTCCCCCATCTGTTGTAAATTTCCACTTTAGCATTTGAATCTAAATTAAGAATCCAATTCTCATTTTTACCATTTCCATTTGGAGAAATGATTTGAGGTATTTCAGAAATTGTACAACCTAAATCAAAACTTTGACTTACTGAACATCCAAGTGAATCCGTTACAGTAATTGAGTATGTTCCTGAACCTATGTTAGAAATCAATGCAGTACTTACTCCATTTGACCACTGATAAGAATATGAACCGACACCATTTATTCCAACAACTTCAATACTACCATTATTTTTATGACATTTAGGAGTCGTTTGACTAACTAATTCCATAGAAACATAACTTAAATGAACTGTTACTTGAAGACTAGAAGTACTTTCACAACCGTTGATAGATTGAGTAGCATAATATATACCACCATCCGTTAAACCAGTTGAAGGTAATAATACATTACCAGAAACTGATGCATCATACCAAGTGATCCCTGTATTTGGAATAGTTACAATTTCTAATAATGAAGGAGTAGATGAATTACAAAAATATTGATCTTGATCTCCAGTTGGAGCTGTTGGCGTTAAATTAACTATTACTGAAATTGTTGCAGTTGCATTTGTACCCAGACATGCCCCTGAACCAGCAACAGTATATGTTAATATAGCAGTACCATTTGAAATAGCAGTTACTAAACCAGTATTCGGATCTATCGAAGCAATTGCAGGATTAGAAGAAGACCAAGCTCCACCATTAACAGTTGAATTTGCAGAAGTACTTGAACCAGAACACAATGTCGTATCATTTAAACTTAACACCCCTGAGCTAGGAGCATCTGTAACAACAATAGTTAAACTATCTAAAGCATTATTACCTAGACATGCCCCTGTTCCTGATACAGTATAAATCATATGAACAGTTCCAGCACTTAAAGCACTAATTACTCCTGTTGAACTATTTACAGTTGCTATTGTTGGATTAGAAGATGTCCAAACTCCACCTATCACTGAGGAAGAAATTATTGTAGTTGTTCCCGAACACAATGTTGAATCTAGAGATGATAAGCTTCCTGAAAGAGGTGCTGCTGTAACATCGATATCCAACGTTGCTGTTGCTGTTGCGCCTGAACAAGCACCTGATCCAGTTACAGTATAAGACATTGTTGCTGTACCTGAACTGATTGCTGTTACAAGACCTGTATTTGCGTCTACTGTAGCAACCGATGGATTTAAACTCAACCAAGAACCTCCAGTTACAGTTGAACTAACAATAGTTGTTGAACCTTCACACAATGAAGAATCTAATGCTGAAAGTACTCCTGTAGTAGGTGTATTAGTTACTGTAATACCTATCGAAGCAGTTGCATTCGTTCCTAAACATGCTCCAGAACCATTAACAGTATAAATCATAGAAACGTTTCCAACACTAAGAGCTGTTACTAAACCTGTATTAGCATCTACAGTTGCAATTGTATTATCAGCACTTGACCATGTTCCACCAATGATAGTTGAACTTACAGTTGTTGTTGATCCTGAACATAATGTTGCATTTATAGCAGATAATGTTCCTGCATCAGGTGCAGTGGTAACATTTATAGTTAACGTCCCAGTTGCATTAGTTCCTAAACATGCTGCTGAACCATTAACAGTATATGTAATTGTTGTTGAGCCACCTGAAACTGCTGTTATTAAACCAGAATTTATATCTACCGTTGCTACACCTGTATTTGAACTAGTCCAAGTTCCTCCTGAAATTGTTGAAGAAATTATCGTAGTGGTTCCTGAACATAATGTTGAATCTAAAGAAGAGATTGTACCTGCAATTGGTGCCTGTGTCACATCTATTGTTATCGTTCCAGAAGCATTAACACCTGCACATACGCCCGTACCATTTACTGTATAAGTCATAATTGCTGATCCTGCGCTAATCGCTGTAACTAATCCTGTATTTGAAACAACAGTAGCTACAGATGGGTTTGAACTTAACCAAGAACCTCCTGAAATTGTAGAACTTACTGTTGTTGTTGTACCTGAACATAATGAAGAATCTAATGCTGTTAATGTTCCTGCAGTAGGTGCATTTGTAACATTAATATTTATTATCGCAGTTGCATTCGTTCCTAAACAATAAGATGTCCCTGCAACAGTGTATGTCATTACTGCTGTTCCTGCTGAGATTGCTGTAACTAAACCTGTTGAAGGATTAACTGTTGCAAAAGAAGTATTTGAACTTGTCCAAGTTCCTCCAGAAACTGATGAACTAACTGTTGTTGTAGAACCTGCACATAGATTAGGATTAACTGCAGACAAAGTTCCTGCAATAGGTGCTATAGATACAGAAATATCTAAAGTTGCCGAAGCGTTAGAACCTACACAACTTCCTGTACCGTACACTGTATAAGTTAAAGTAGCCGTCCCATTCGAAATAGCTGTTACCAAACCTGAATTAGGATCAACCGTTACTATTCCTGTATTTGAACTAACCCAAGTACCACCTAAGGAAGTTGAAGATGCAGTAGTTGTGCTTCCTTGACATAAAGTTGAATCTAAGGCTGTTAATATTCCTGCAGTAGGTGAAGAAATGATTGTAATTGCAATTGAAGCACTAGAATTCGTCCCTAAACATGCACTTACACCACTTACAGTATAAGTCATATTTGCCGTTCCAACTGAAAGAGCATTTACTAATCCTGTATTTAAATCAATTGAAGCAACTCCTGGACTATCAGAAATCCATGTTCCACCTGATACGTTTGAAGACATTGTAGTCGTCCCACCTAAACAAAGAGAAGCTCCAACTGGAGTCAATGTACCTGCTGATGGAGCTTGTGTTACATCAATGTTAATTGTTGCTGTTGCATTTGTTCCAGCACAACCTGCTGTTCCTGACACTGTATACGTCATTACAGCTGTTCCTGCAGCTATTGCATTTACTAAACCACTTGACGAATTAACTGTAGCGAAAGAATTGTTTGAACTTGACCACGACCCTCCAGAAACAGTTGAACTAACTGTAGTTGAAGTTCCTGAACACAATGTTGCATCTCCTGCTGATAATGTTCCTGCTGTAGGCGCTTGTGTTACATCAATGTTAATAGTAGCTGTTACATTAGTACCAGTACAACCTGCTGTTCCTGAAACTGTATAAGTCATTACCGCTGTTCCTGCCGCGACCCCTGTAACTAATCCTGAAGATGAATTTACTGTTGCAATTGCATTATTTGAACTTGACCAAGATCCTCCAGATATTGTTGAACTTACTGTTGAAGTTGTACCTGAACAGATTGTAGCATCTGTTGCTGATAATGTTCCTGTTGTTGGTGCTTGAGTAACATCAATATTAATAGTTGCTGTTGCATTTGTTCCTGTACAACCTGCTGTTCCTGAAACTGTATAAGTCATTACGGCTGTTCCTGCAGCAATTGCATTTACTAATCCTGTTGAGGAATTAACAGTTGCGAAAGAATTGTTTGAACTTGACCACGATCCTCCAGAAACAGTTGAACTAACTATTGTTGAAGTCCCTGAACATAATGTTGCATCACCTGCAGATAATGTTCCTGCAACTGGAGTCTGCGTAACATCTATATTAATAGTTGCAGTTGCGCTTGTTGCAGAGCAAGCAGCCGTTCCAGAAACAGTATAAGTCATTATAGCTGTACCTGCAGCTATTGCATTTACTAATCCAGTTGAAGAATTTACAGTAGCAAAAGCATTATTAGAACTTGACCAAGAACCTCCTGATATTGTTGAACTAACAGTTGTAGATGTACCTGAACATAATGTTGCGTTACCTGCAGACAATGTACCTGCAACAGGTAAAGGTGTAATTGTTACTAACACATCTAAACGTGTTGCACTTTCGCAACCAGTTACTGTTTGACTTGCATAATAATGTGTATTATTAATTAAAGCTGTAGATGTTGATAAAGCAGTTCCTCCAGTTGGATTTAAATACCATTGAATAGCAGTTCCTGTTGCAACCAAATCATTTACAGTAGCACTTTGATTAATACAAAAAGCCTGAGTTGCAGAACCAGTCGGAGCTGGAGTAGATGGCTGAGCTGAAATAGCTGCTGATGGTGATGTTGAAGGAGAAACACATCCTGAAACACCATCCGTTACAGTAAAAGTATAATTAGTATTTGCTGTTAACCCAACAAAAGTTGCTGTTGTTCCTGTTCCAGTCATTGTAAGTGCACCAGGAGTTGCTGTTAATGTCCAAGTTCCTGAAGATGGTAAACCAGATAAAGCAACACTTCCTGTAGCAACAGAACAAGTTGGCTGAGTAATTGTCCCTACAACTGGAGCTGTAATTCCACTTCCTGTAACAGTAACTGTAAAAGTACATGTTGCATTTGGACTGTTAGGACTTTGATCACTAACTGTCATTGTTACAGTATAAGTTGAACCTGGTGAAAGTGACGTTCCTGGTGCAGGAGATTGAGCTACAGTATATGAACAATCATCATAAGCTGAAAGTTCTGGTCTATAATCTGGCATTGTTGATGCACATGTTCCAGCTATCGTCTTATTTGGTACACAAGTAACGATAACAGGAGCATTTACTTCCGTAGCGCAATTGACAGCAACAGCGCATGAAGTAATATTCGAAGTAGTTGTACAATTTGTAGTTGGAGACAAAGATGGAACATTTGTATTCGCATTAACAGTTGTACCTGTAACCTCTGGTTTAGAAATTGAAACCCCAGAACCATTTGCTACTGGCTGACCTGAATTATTGAAATTTAAAGTACCAGCTGAATTTACAACATTAACATAATTTGCAGCGTTAATAGTATTAAAAGTAACATCCACTAATGACATTGTTCCACCATCTTTTTGAATATCTGTTGCAGAGCTGGAATTTGATGAATTATTACTAGTGAATGAAACTCTTGTCAAATTCATGGTTCCTGCAGTTTGACGAATAGCACCACCTTTTGGTGAATTTCCTGATGGAGCACATGTCACAACTGCTCCACTTGCAGAAGGCAATGTATTAAAACCAATCCCTGTACAGTTATTAGTAAATGAACAATCTGTAATATTTACTGTTCCGGTACTATTAGAATAAATTGCACCACCTCCATTTGATGATGCTGGAGAGGAACCTTCAGTTTTATTACCTAAAAAACATGTTCCTGAAATTGTCACGTTACTAGTTCCCTGAATTCCAATTGCTCCACCATCAGTTGCTGTATTAGTATCAAAAGTACAATCTGTTATTGTTACAGTAGATGCTCCTTGAATATCAATAGCACCTCCTCTACTTGCTAAATTATCATTATTAAAAAAAACAGATTTTATTACATTTAACGTTGAGCCAGTTATTGTAACTCCACCACCATAAGAACCATTAAATCCTGAACATTTAGATAAAGAATTTTTTATAGTAACACTAGCACCACCAGCAATATAAATATTACCACAAACTGCTATACTCGAACCATAACTATTTGACATAACAATATTGTCAAAAACAATCCCAGTATAAGGACCATTAATATCAAACACTTGACCCTTCGAAATGTCACTTGAACCATAACTTGTTGCTGTAAGATTTTTTATTATGACATTACTTACTGCTATTTTCATAAAGTAATGATTTAAATTACTACTAAAAATAGTATTTGAAGGTCCTGCACCAATAATTGTCAAACTTTTACTTAAAGTAAAAAAGTTATCACTAAAAACTCCCTTATCAACATAAATAGTATCATTAGCTGACGCGCGTGAAATTGCATAAACTAAAGTTGCAAAAGGTGCAGTTGTTGAACCTGCAACACCTGCACCATCTGTTCCATTTGCAGATGAAGCGGTGTAAATGTCATTTACATTTGAATTGTCATCCATGTACCATTTTGCCGAAAAAGCAAACGGAGATAAAAACAACACAAACACAAAACTCAGTAATCTTAATTTCATAATAGTATGATATTTAATTTTAATAGCAAGATGACTTGACTTTTTTTGAAATTTTTCAGTGCAAAAAAAATATTAGTACCAGTCTCTATATTAACAGAGATATTGTAAAAATAAACTTTTAAAATATGAATATAGTAAAGAAAATGGTTAAGACAAAATAATTTAGTTATAAAAAGAATGTTTATTTAAAATCCAGGTTAAAATCGACATTATTTAAAGTTCAAATTAGAGAATACTATGAAAATAATTAAATACCTAACTATACTCTAAATAATGTCGATTATATTACCTGCTTACCTAAATGTAAATAAACTATAACTACACCACAAAGATATGCCGGATTTCCTTCTCGGAAAATTTTATTCAGTAAACAGATATAACTTTCAGTACATCGTTAAAAAGTAAGGTTAATGGTTGTAATTTTGGGGTGACTTGTTAATCGAAATTTAATTTTAAGTTAAAACTTAACTCACATAAAAAGAAGCCATTAAAAACAAAAAAAATGCTGTTTTAGATCACTAAAACAGCATTTTTATAGATAAACTATAATATTACACCGATTAACAACTAAATCGGTTATATTATTATTTAATTACCGTAAGTCATTAAATATGATTTTAAAAATTCATTCAAATCACCATCTAAAACATTATCTACATTTCCAGTTTCGCAACCCGTTCTTACATCTTTAATTAATTTATAAGGATGTAGGACGTAATTTCGAATTTGAGAACCCCATTCTATCTTTTTCTTCCCTGCTTCAATTTCATTTCTTTTTTCCATTCTAGCACGGTATTCTAACTCATACAATTGTGATTTTAACAATTGCATTGCTTTTTCTTTATTACCTAATTGAGATCTTGATTCAGAGTTTTCGATAATAATACCTGATGGAGCATGTTTCAAACGAACAGCAGTTTCTACTTTATTTACATTTTGCCCACCGGCACCACCAGATCGGAACGTGTCCCATGTAATATCAGCAGGATTTACAATAATCTCAATTGAATCATCAACTAAAGGATAAACATAAACTGACGCAAAAGAAGTATGTCTTTTCGCATTCGAATCAAATGGTGATATTCGCACCAAACGATGCACTCCATTTTCTCCTTTCAAATAACCAAAAGCAAATTCGCCTTCAATTTCTAATGTCACTGTTTTAATTCCGGCAACATCACCTTCTTGATAATTTAATTCTTTTACTTTATGTCCATTTTTTTGAGCCCACATGATATACATACGCATTAAAATTGAGGCCCAATCACAACTTTCAGTACCACCAGCACCTGCCGTAATCTGCAAAACAGCACTTAATGCATCTTCCTCACCTGAAAGCATGTTTTTAAGTTCCAATTCTTCAAGATTTTTTTCGATGCTATAATATTGTTCATCCACTTCAGATTCCATTGAAGCATCTTCTTTTGAAAATTCAATCATCACTTCTAAATCTTCAAAAGCACTTTTTAAAGAATCAAACGTATTCACCCAATATTTTAAACCACGAATTGATTTTAATTGAATTTCAGCTTTTTTGGGATCATCCCAAAAATTTGGATCTTGAGTTTTTAACTCTTCTTCATTTAGTTGAAGTCTTTTTTCTTTTATTTTTAAATAAATTTCAATAGAATCAACTCTTCCTTTTAAATCTTTTACTAAATCTTGCTGTATCATGATACTACAAAATTAAAAAAGTTTCAGGATATTACAGTTATAATAGTAAAACTGACGTTTAATTGAAATTTTAATAAGAATTTTAAAGAACAGCTTCAAAATCTTGTGAAAAATTATACATTTGTATTAAAAATTAAAAGAATGAGTATTCCAGCAAATTTAAAGTATACAAAAGACCACGAGTGGGTTAGTATTGATGGTGATATTGCAACAGTAGGTATTACTGCTTTTGCTCAAAGCGAGTTAGGTGACATCGTTTATGTAGAAATTGAAACAGAGGGTGAAACAGTTGAGGCTGAAGAAGTTTTCGGTTCAGTTGAAGCGGTTAAAACAGTTTCTGATTTGTTTATGCCTATTTCAGGTGAAATTATTGAGTTCAACTCAGAATTAGAAGCTAATCCTGAATTCGTTAATTCTGATCCATACGGAAAAGGTTGGATGATTAAAGTGAAAGTACAAGATGCTTCTCAAATTAACGAACTTTTAGATGCAGCAGGTTACGAAGCGTTAATCGGTTAATTCTTACTTCAAAATATATTAAAAGCTTCGTTTTGCGAGGCTTTTTTTATGCCTAGATATTTAGAAATATTCTAAACTAGAAAAATCAACCAATTTCTGTAAAAATCTATCCATTTTAAATCATTGTATCGTATTCCTTTCGTACATTTACCGCCATTATATAAAAAATAAAAAATGTCAGGTTTTAATGCACATAAATTAAGTACCGCTGGAGTACTAATTACGATTGGAATTGTGTTTGGAGATATAGGTACTTCACCTTTGTATGTTTTCAAAGCAATTACTGCTCATGGTTTTGATCCTAAAATAGTTATGGGCGGATTATCTGCTGTAATTTGGACATTAATTCTTTTAGCGACAATAAAATATATTTATTTAGCATTAAATGCAGACAATAAAGGTGAAGGAGGAATCTTTGCTTTGTTCGCTTTATTAAAAGAGCGTAAAATTAAATGGGTATTAATTCCTGCTTTAGTTGGTTGTGCAACACTATTAGCTGATGGATTTATAACACCAGCTATATCAATTTCCTCTGCAGTTGAAGGAATCAATACTATTTACCCTAGTTTACCAACCATTCCTATTGTTACTGGAATTATCATTGCATTATTTTTAATTCAACAATTTGGAACAGCATCTATTGGAAAAGTTTTTGGACCAATTATGATTGCATGGTTTGGTTTGTTGGCATATTTAGGATTGATTAATATTGGCAAAAATACCGCTGTTCTTGCGGCATTTAATCCTTATTACATTTATGATATGGTTTTCAATGCTAAAGGAGGATTCTGGGTATTGGGTGCTGTTTTCCTTTGTACAACTGGTGCTGAAGCTTTATATTCTGATTTAGGGCATTGTGGCAAGAAGAACATCAGAGCTAGTTGGACTGTTATGAGTGTTATTCTAGTTATTAATTATTTAGGCCAAGCAGCTCTATGTCTCTCTCCTGATTTCAAATTAGTTAACAACGAAACCATCTTTTACGCAATGGTTCCGGATAATATTGTACCATTTGTAATTGCAATTGCTACTGCAGCAACAATTATTGCTTCCCAGGCTTTAATTACTGGTGTATTTACATTAATGAATGAAGCAATTAAATTAAAACTTTGGACAAACTTAAAAGTTAAATACCCGACTGAACACAATGGACATATTTACATTCCATTTATTAATTGGGTGCTAATGATTGGTTGCTTATTGGTGATTTATATCTTCAAAAATTCAACTGCTATGGAATCGGCTTATGGTTTAGCCATAACGATTAACATGGTAATGACTTCAATGCTTTTAGGAGTTTTATTAATTCTAAGAAAACCAAAATTAAAATTAGTTTATATTACAATTTTCAGCATCTTCTTAGTAATTGAAATAATTTTCTTAATGTCTAATTTAGGTAAAATACTTGAAGGTGGCTGGTTTACACTTTCTTTATCAATTGTATTCTTTTCATTGTTATTCTTATACTATAAAGCAAAACAATTGCGTAAAAACATTACGGAATACGTTCCAATGAATCAAGTAATTCCATTGCTAAATTCTGTTCGTAACGACGAAAAAATTGCTTATGAAGCAACCAACTTAGTATATCCAACTAGAAGTGATTCACCTCAAAAATTAGACTCTACTGTATTTCACTCTTTGTTTAAAAAACGTCCAAGAAGAGCTGAAGTTACTTGGTTCTTGCATTTAAACATTACGAATGAACCATGGGGAGTTCATTACACTGTAAATGAAATAATTGACAAACATTGTTACTATGTTTCATTAAACTTTGGATTCAAAGAAGAACATAGAGTTGAATTCATGATGCGTAAAATTCACGATAAGATGGTTGAGAAAGGTGAATTGACAGGAAATGGTGTTTTTGAATCTGTAAGAAGCTTAAATGAAGGTCCTGATTTTAAATTTATCGTATTAAACTCAAGAGTTGCTACAGATAACCTTTTAACGCCATTTCAGATCATCTTTGTAAAAGTTTATAGATTTATTAAAGCAACGGGATTAAGTGCTGCAGAAGACTTTGGTTTAGACAAAACAAATGTCGCTGTTGAATATGTACCTATTAGCGTTACAAAGCAATTAGATCAAGAAATGATTGAAGACAGTGAAGATTATTCACTTAAAATGGATAAAAAAATGGATCGAAGAAAGTAAATCCATAATTGATTAATATTTAAAACTGTCTCTGTTCGCATTGACAGTTTTTTTTTGTACTAATGCAAATAATTAGGCTTTAAAATAAACTATTATTTGGCTTAACGTTTTGGTGCTAGGCGATGTGAACTAACAGCCACAGCACTTTTCGCTGATTATTACCTAATACATGGAAGGTGACGCGGTGAGAATAAGACCTACATAATTATTCAATTAGTTTATTCAATTTATAAATGTCAACACATTACCATGCTAAACTTGTCTAATATATTTGTTTTCTAATTAATATATTTTTTTCTGATTCTTTTACTCTTAAACCATCCTTACTGATCAGAGAATAAAATAAATTTTTTAAATTCAGCTTTGATTTTTTAATTATTAGCTGTTCAGGATGCTCTATATCGATAGAATAAATTCCATTTTCCTTTATTTCAAATTCATAATATTTTGCAGTCCTTTGTCCATTTTCATATCCTGTTGCAATCCAAGTTGTAAATAATCCAATTTTTAAATTAGTTTTTTTGTCCTGTATTATAATCTTGAACTTATTATATATAGTAACACTATGACCTCCTGTGAAAAAAATAAAATATTTACCTTTTTGTAAATTTAATTCTGAATTTTTAGTGTGTACATTAATTTTAGTCATTTCTTCTATTTCTAATGTATATTTTAAAATTAGTTCTTCTTTCGTAAATTGAATTAAATAGGATATTTAAACTTTCTCGATGCTATCCAAACACTAAACTAGAAATTTTTCAAGCAGCTTCACCTAAAACCTGTTATAGCCAGTTTTTATTTTTTCATCTGTAAATGACCCCATTTTATAACATTAAATTCTGTTTTCCTGTCAAGAGTTTTTTCATGTTTATTGTATATCAATTCAATGCTATTTTCTACTTTATTAAAGTAAATTAACCAAGGTGACACTTGCTTGTCAGTTAAACTAATTGCTAAATTATTTATTCTGTCTTGGTGATATTCAACAACAGTCATTTCAAATTCTAGTTTGAAAGAGTTTTCAAACTTGTCGTATTTATCAATGGTTAAGATTTTCCAATCATCACCCAATTCGTTATATATTTTCTCCGATAATTTCTCAGCCTTTATTTTTTTAGTCTGATTTTCAGTTATTATTGTCAGGTAAATATTTTGAACTTCACTCATATACCTTTGCACCTTTAAAAATGTCAGCAAATGTTGACCAGTTTGGCTTGTCTGCATTTACATTAAGTTTCATATTGTCATAATAACCTTGAATGTCTTGTGAATAAGCACTCAACTATTCCAAAAAGTCGGGCAATGTTTTGCTTTCCCAGCTTTCAGGATTGTCCAAAAAGTCTTTGCGTAATAAATTAATAAACTCAATGAAAGTTTGTCTGTCAGCTACTTTAAAGTTGTCAACTATGTCATTCATAAAATTGGCTTTAATTATAATACTAGCGAACTAATATATAAAAATTCCATAAAAAAAACAGGCTGAACTATCAACCTGTTTTTTTTTTAATATATTTTAGAAATAATCTCTATTTACAGTTGGCCATCCGAGTGATAAACACCACCTTTGAAAACTTTCACTTTCAACAAGATACCATCTTTATCGTATTCATAAACTTTTCCTTCCCAAAGTTGGCCATTTTTAAATGTACCATCTTGCCATATCTCGTCGTTTATATTGAATACTTTGTTGTATCCATTTGCTTGAAATTTGATTCCTTTTGTAATTGGAGAAGCAATCTTAGGAGCAGTTTCTTTAGAAGCATTCGGTTCAACAACTTTCACTGAAGGATTAACCATTTCTTTATGCTCACTCTTTTCTACGCTTCCGTCAGCACCATAAACGATCGATTCTTTCACGTCACCATTTTCGTAATAACGCGTTGCTTTACCAACTGGTTTTCCATTCTGAGAAATGTATTCAAATTCCAATTGTCCGTTTGCAAAGTAGTATTTTACTGAACCCTGTTCTTTACCAGAATCATTAAACTTTGCTTCGTATTCTTTTACTCCGTTATCGTAAAATCTTACTAAAGAATCTTTGTATTGATTACGTTCAAAAGTCCCAACTTCTTTAATTTTTCCGTTTGGATAAATCTTAACATAAGAACCTTGAGGTCTGTTGTTTACATATTCACCCTTTAAACGTGGAGTTACTCCATCATTGTAATATTTAATCCAAACACCTTCTTTACGATCGTCTTTGTAGGCTCCTTCTTCAATTTTCCCAGAAGCAGGATAGCCTTCTTCAGGTCTATCTTTTCCAAAATAAATCCATTTCCCTTGCTTTTTACCTTGAGAATCTTTTTTATTTAATTTTTCATCTTGATAAACTCCAGCAAAAACTGTAGAATTAAAAATTAATCCCAAAAACAAAAAAGTATGTATAAAATGCCTAATCATCTTAAACTCAATATTTTTAAATGTCATATAAAGACAATGTACAAATTTTTATTGATTAATAAAAGTGAAAGATAGTAAAATTCGCTCAACTAAAAAAAAACAACGTCAAATGTTAATAAAATTTCTTTTAAAATTAATATTTAACCTAACAAATCAGGATTAACATTTTCTAACATTATTTCAACGATCTTATCAGTGCCAAATTCTTCTTTCCAACCCCAATCTTTTCTAGCAAAAGAATCATCGATTGATTTAGGCCAACTATCAGCAATTTGCTGTCTAAAATCTGGTGAATATGTTATCGTAAAATCTGGGACATGTTTTTGAATATTTTTTGCCAATTCAGCAGGTGTAAAACTACAACCTGATAAATTGTAAGCTGAACGAATCGATATATTCTCAGAAGGAGCCTCCATTAATTCAACCGTTGCTCTAATTGCATCAGCCATATACATCATCGGTAACTCAGTATTTTCTGATAAAAAGCAATCATACTTAGCGTCTTTCTTCGCTTTGTAAAAAATATCCACTGCATAATCTGTAGTTCCACCACCTGGCAAACTTGTATAAGAAATCAATCCTGGATAGCGAATACTTCTTACATCTACATTGAATTTTTTATTATAATATTCACACCATCTTTCACCAGCTTGTTTAGAAATACCATAAACAGTAGATGGTTCCATAACAGTATATTGTGGTGTATTTACATTTGGAGTTGTTGGTCCAAAAACAGCAATTGAACTTGGCCAAAAAATCTGTTTTAAATAACCTTCTTTTGCTAAATCAAGAATGGTAAATAACCCTTCCATGTTTAATTTCCATGCAAAATCTGGATGTTTTTCTGCTGTCGCTGAAAGTAATGCTGCTAATAAGTATACATCTGTAATTTCATTTGAAATAACATATTCTCTAACAGCATCTCTATTTAGAATATCTAATTGTTTGTATGGACCATTTTTAATGATCTCAGGGCATTCTTCTTTAACGTCAGAAGCAATAACTTGTTCAGTGCTAAATTTATTTCTTAATGCTAAAACTAGCTCTGAACCTATTTGGCCTCCAGCTCCAATTACAAGAATTTTTTTCATGGACAATTTGAATTCTAAATTTAATCTGCAAATCTACAACATCACATTTGAAAATTATAATTTTCACCTTAAAAATAAATAAGTGTTAAATAAAATTGATAATCGTCATTTAATTATCTGATGTAGATTAGATTTTTTTAATTGATTTTAATATCTTTGTTTGAAACGAAACTTTTATGTGGTTAGAATTATCACTTTTACTGAAATATATGATTAAAAGAAATCCAGAATGAAGATTTCGAAGTAATTAGTAGTCATATATTTATCACTCAAAAAGTAAAAAAATGCCATTTTATTATAAATTAGGTGCAATCCCACACAAAAGACATACTGTTTTTGAAAAAAAAGCAGGCGGTATTTATTATGAACAATTATTTGGAACTGAAGGGTTTCATGGTTTTGCTTCATTGCTTTACCATACGCATCGTCCAACTCAAATAAAATCAGTTTCTGAACCAATTGATTTAACTCCAAAAGCGGCGGTAGATAAAAACATTTCTTCTCGCATGATCAAAGGCTTTAATGTTCCTGCGAAAGAAGATTTTTTAGAAAGTAGAACCATCTTACTGTTCAACAACGATTTAAATATCGCTTGTGCTGCTCCAAAAAAATCTTTAAGAGAATATTTTTACAAAAATGCGGATGCAGATGAAGTAATTTTCGTTCACAAGGGAACTGGTAAATTGAGAACTTTAGTTGGTAATATTGATTTTTCTTATGGAGACTACCTTGTTATCCCAAGAGGAATTATTTACCAAATTGATTTCGACACAGAAGACAATCGTTTATTTATCGTTGAATCTTTTAGTCCAGTTGTAACACCAAAACGTTACAGAAATGATTTTGGACAGTTATTAGAGCATTCTCCTTTCTGTGAAAGAGATTTACGTGGACCAAGTGAATTAGAAACGCATGACGAAAAAGGTGATTTCTTAATTAAAATCAAAAAGGAAAACGTATTACATGAAGTAGTTTATGCTACTCACCCATTTGATGTTGTTGGTTGGGATGGATACAATTTCCCATATGCATTTAGCATACATGATTTTGAACCGATAACTGGTAGAGTTCATCAGCCACCACCGGTACATCAAACTTTTGAGGCACATAACTATGTAATTTGTTCATTCTGTCCTCGTTTGTATGATTATCATCCAAAATCGATTCCTGCTCCATATAATCATAGCAACATTGATTCTGATGAAGTATTATACTACGTTGATGGTGACTTCATGAGTAGAAATCATGTTGAAAAAGGATTTATTTCTTTACATCCAGGAGGAATCCCTCACGGACCACACCCAGGAGCTATGGAGAGAAGTATCGGTCAAACTGAAACATTAGAGTTAGCTGTAATGGTTGATACTTTTAGACCGTTGAAAGTAACTCAAGCTGCTATTGATATCCAAGACGAAGGATATGCAACTAGTTGGTTGGAGTGAGTTTCGACTCCGCTCAACTCACGAAATAATTGAGTTAATAAAAAATTAAATATAACATTGATTGGAAAAAGTGTCAAAAATCTATTGACTGTTGACTAATCACTAAAAACTTTAAAACAATGGCAAAAGAAGTAAAAAACGTAGAATACGGATTAGAAAAAATATTTGAAGGTGCACAGGATTTCTTACCTTTATTAGGTACAGATTATGTGGAGTTTTATGTTGGAAATGCAAAACAAGCTGCACATTTCTACAAAACAGCATTTGGTTTTCAAGACTTTGCTTATGCAGGTTTAGAAACTGGTGTTCAAGACAGAGTTTCATATGTATTGAAACAAGATAAAATCCGTTTGGTTTTAACTACTGCATTAAAAAGTGATTCTCCAATTGGTGAGCACGTTAAAAAACACGGTGACGGTGTTAAAATCGTTGCTTTATGGGTTGAAGACGCTCGTAAATCTTATGAAGAAACAACAAAAAGAGGTGCGAAATCTTACCAAGAACCTATCGTAACAAAAGATGAGAATGGTGAGGTAGTAACAGCAGGTATCTACACTTACGGTGAAACAGTTCACATGTTTGTTGAACGTAGAAACTACAAAGGTGAATTTTTACCAGGTTTTGTTAAATACGAATCAGAATACAAACCAACTCCTGTTGGATTAAAATTCATCGACCACATGGTAGGAAATGTTGGTTGGGGAGAAATGAATACATGGGTTAAATGGTACGAAGATGTTATGGGATTCGTTAATTTCTTATCTTTTGATGACAAACAAATCCACACAGAATACTCTGCTTTGATGTCTAAAGTTATGAGTAATGGTAACGGACGTATTAAATTCCCTATCAACGAACCAGCTGAAGGTAAAAAACGTTCTCAAATAGAAGAATATTTAGATTTCTATGAAGGTCCAGGTGTTCAACATATTGCTGTTGCAACAGATGATATAATATCAACTGTATCTCAATTAAGAGCAAGAGGTATTGAGTTTTTATCTGCTCCACCACAAGCATACTACGATGAAATTCCAGCACGTTTAGGTGAACACATGAAAATGATGAAGGAAGATATCAAAGAATTACAAAAACTTTCAATCATGATTGATGCTGACGAAGAAGGATACTTATTACAAATCTTTACGAAACCAGTTGAAGACAGACCAACATTATTCTTCGAAATTATTCAAAGAATGGGAGCAAAAGGATTTGGAGCTGGTAACTTTAAGGCTTTGTTTGAATCAATTGAAAGAGAACAAGAGAAAAGAGGAACTTTATAAAATAGAAGTTAGATTTTTAGAAATTAGAAGTTAGACTTTAATAAATTAAAGCCGAAGAAATAATATTCTTCGGCTTTTTTTATTTATATATTGTTTCATATAAAAGTCATAAATAATCATTTTACCTAAACAATAATACTTCTCACCTATTCCAACTTCATCTTCAAGTAGAGTGTAGATACATTTGCTTCATAAACAATTTAAAACAAATGATTATGAACACAGAAAATCAACACTTCGAACAAATGATGAATGAATGCAAAAAGAACCATAAGAGAAGAAAAATGGGGTTTGGAATTTTTGCAATTATTTTAGGATCTTTATTACTAGTGAATCAAATTTATCCGAATAGCATCAACTTCCATTATGTTTGGCCATCTTTTTTAATTTTAATTGGATTAAAATCTATTTTTAAATCAAGAAATCATTCGATGAATAAATGTTGTTAGAATTATATAATTCACCGAAAAATAGACACCATTTACCTATAAATTAGCAATTAACTGTAAATTGCATTATACATTTGCTTCATTAAAGAGAGAAAACATGAACAATCATAGTTTAAACCCAGAAGAAGAACACGATTTTATTAGCTGGCAGAAAAGACAAAAACGAGGTAAAATAGCAGCTGGAATATTAATCGTTGCATTTGGAGTAGTTTATTTATTAAACGAGATAGGAATTGTAATTCCAAAATGCTTTTTCTCATGGCAAATATTTTTAATAGGATTAGGTATCATTCTACTAGTAAAACATCGATTTGCTAAAGGTTGGATTGTTTTAGGAATCGGAACAGCCTTCTTGATGAATGAAATTTATCCAAATAGCATCAATACAAATTTAATTTGGCCTTCAATTATTATTGCATTTGGATTAGGGTTAATTTTTAAACGTCACAAACACAAAAAATGTGACAACCGCTGGAAAAAATACAAGCACTTTAACCAAGAAAACTTCAAAGAATACTCAGAAGATGAATTCATTGAATCAACTGCAATTTTTGGGGGTGTTACAAAGAACATTGTCACTAAAAATTTCAAAGGTGCGAATGTGACAAATGTATTTGGCGGCACGGAATTAAATCTATTGAACGTTGAATTTGAACAACAAGCTATTATTGAAATATCCTGTGTATTTGGAGGTGTTAGTTTAATTATACCTTCTAATTGGCAAGTAAAATCTGAATTAAATTCCATATTCGGCGGAATAGAAGACAAACGAATCATGAATCCAAATGAAGATGTTGATAGTAAGATACTTATTCTAAAGGGAGATTGTATTTTTGGTGGTATTGATATAAAAAGCTTTAAATAAATTTTAGATTTTGAATTCTAAATTTTGGATTAATTGATGATTAAGAAAATTACAGATTGGATCAAAAATATTGAAAGAAATACTACTCTTCAGCTTTTTAGTTGGTGGAGTATTTCTTTTGTTGTTCAATTCTTGATTTTACATCATTTAAAATTTGATACTTTCTACGCAATAATTGATTCATTTACAACCAATATCTTATTATTACTGAGTTCAATTATTTTAAACCTCATCTTAAAGTACTATCAATCACAAAAAGTTATTACAATAGCAAATATTGCCTTTATAGGATCATTAAGTTATATTCACTTGATTATTTCCTACACAATCATTTCTACTTTTTTTGATAAAGATATCTCATTTGAATTTGGTTATAATCATGACACTATTTATCGATTTTTATTAGTTTATTTCTTGTTATTCCTGACTTTCTTCCAGCTTTGGATGGATAAATTCAAAAAAGTACAAGCACAAACGATTGAAAAATTAGTCGAAATCGAACGTCAATTGAATCATGCTGAATTAGCAAACATTCAACAACAATTACAGCCACACTTCCTATTCAATAGTTTAAACTCTATTAGTGCTTTAACAATCGTAAAACCGGATGAAGCAAGGAGAATGGTACAATTACTTTCTGATTTTCTACGAGGAACGTTAAGCAGAGAAAAGGAAAAAATGATGCCTCTTTCAGAAGAAATAAACTATTTGAATTTATATTTAGAAATAGAGAAGGTTCGTTTTGGCCATCGTTTAAATGTAGACTTTCAGATTGATGAAAATTGTCAAAAATTTATGTTACCCTCACTGATCCTTCAACCGATAGTTGAGAATGCTATCAAATACGGATTGTATGGTTCAACTGAAGACGTTACAATTTCTGTGAAATCAGTTTGCAAACCTCATGCACTTGAAATTTCTATTTCAAATCCTTATACAAAAGAAAACGAAAAAACTTCAAAAGGTTTAGGCTTTGGTTTAAACTCAATACAACGTAAACTGTACTTGCTTTATGGCCAAAATGATTTAATGATCATCAATAAAGGCGAAACTCAATTTACAACAACACTAATAATTCCTCAAATATGAAAACAGTAATCATTATCGATGATGAGCCATTGGCAAGAGCAATTGTAAAAGAATATTTAAAAGATCATGAAGATTTTGAAGTAATTGCTGAATGTAATGATGGTTTTGAAGGAATTAAAAAAATTAGTGAATTAAAGCCTGATTTAATCTTTTTAGACGTGCAAATGCCTAAAATCAATGGTTTTGAAATGTTGGAATTAATTCCTGATGCCCCTTCTGTAATTTTCACCACTGCTTTTGATGAATACGCTTTAAAGGCTTTCGAAGCATCGGCTGTTGATTATTTATTGAAACCGTTTCCAAAAGATCGATTTGACACTGCATTAAGTAAATGGAAAAAAGCTGAAAAATCTTCGACTGCAAGTTCGCTTAACGAAATCGATAATAAACAGCCAGACGAACATTTACGCATCGTGATTAAAGACGGTAGTGAGATTAAAATCATTCCAACAGCAGACATTCATTATTTTGAAGCATACGATGATTATGTAAAAGTCTATACAAAAGACAAGTACCATCTAAAAAAGAAAACGATGAATTACTTTGAAAAGGCTTTGAATCCGAATCAATTTGTTCGTATACATCGCTCATACATCATCAATATCAACGAATTAACAAAAATAGAGTCGTTCGAGAAAAATTCATATGTTGCAATACTGAAATCTGGAAAAAGAGTTCCAATTAGTAGAACTGCATATGGTCCTTTAAAAGAAAGCTTGGGGATTTAATTAAATTTCAAATTGGCAGATTACAGATTGCAGATTAATTGACATATTCATTCTGAAAATCACAATTAATTTTGAGAAAGCCACTATAATTCTCTACCTTTGTATTATATGTTTCTTAAGAATTTACAATTAATTAATTTTAAAAATTACGAAGAGGTAGAAATCAGTCTATCTCCTGGAATTAATTGTTTTTCAGGGAAAAATGGCTCAGGAAAAACCAACATTCTAGATGCCGTTCATTACTTGAGCATGTGCAAATCCTACTTAAATTCTGTAGACAAACAAAATATTCGATTTGGCGAACAATTCTTTGTCATTCAAGGAACTTGGTTGAAAGCCGAACAAGATGTTCATATACATTGCGCTGTAAAAAGCGGATCGAAAAAAGTTTTCAAACGCAACAAGAACGAATACGAAAAATTAGCTGATCATATTGGTCAATTTCCTACAGTAATGATTTCACCTTACGATCGTGATTTAATCGTTGAAGGAAGTGAATTACGCCGCAAATGGATGGATGGAATTATTTCGCAGTTCAATAGACGTTATTTAGACGATTTACAGCGTTATCATAAAATTCTTGAACAACGTAATGCTTTACTGAAAAACATGTATGAGCACGGCTTATTTGACCGTGAATCCATCGAAGTTTGGAATGAACAAATGGCAATCGTTGGAACAGCAATTTACGAAGCAAGAAAATCTTTTTTAGAAGAATTTATCCCTGTTTTTCAGTCTAACTATAATTTTATAGGTTTAGAAGCTGAAGAAGTTCATTTAGAATACAAATCACAATTAAATACAAGTTCTTTTGATGATTTGATCAAAGAATTTGAGAAAAAAGATGCATTTACTCAATATTCGAATGCGGGTATCCATAAAGATGATTTATTATTTACAATTAAAGGGCATCCAGTAAAAAAATTCGGCTCTCAAGGTCAACAAAAATCTTTTTTAATCGCTTTGAAATTAGCTCAATACGAATGGCTAAAAAAACATTTAAATGTCAACCCTGTGTTGATGTTAGATGATATTTTTGATAAATTAGACAATACACGCGTTCAAAAATTGATGCAATTGGTTTCCCAACAACATTTTGGACAAGTATTAGTTACAGATACAGAACCTCAACGAATCCATAACATCTTCCGAGAAAGTGGTTTTGATAGTAAACAATTCGTAGTCGACAATAGTGAGATTTATGAAGAACATTTAGTCCTAAACGGTGAAATAAATTAAAGATGGACGAACGCAAACGAAATTCCAATGAAGCAACTGTAGGTGAGTTAATTGAAAAATTAATGAAAGCTTATCGTTTAGATGGTAAAATGAAAGAATTGGACATCATTAATTCTTGGGAAGAAATGATGGGAAAAGCTGTTGCAACTCGAACGAAAGAAATCTATATCAAAAACAAAACGTTATTTCTTGTAATGGATTCATCTGTAATGCGTGAAGAATTGAGCTACGGAAAACAAATTATTATCGAGAGAATTAATCAGAAGGCTGGATTTCAGATGATTTCAAATATCTATTTTGGATAAAAGTGTATTACCTATTCTTGATTCAAATAATACGCATCAATTAAATTCAAATTTCTTTCTTTTTCTGTATCAGATAAGAAACTACTAATAAATGAATTTTTCGCTAATTGAATTAGTTCTTCTTTTGAAATTAGTTCCATAATCCCTTCAAAATTTTCATTCATGTATCCTCCGAAATAGGCTGGATCATCTGAATTGATAGTCAACATCAATCCTTTATCTAACATTTTCTTTACGGGATGATTTTTTAAGTCATTGACAACTCTTAAAGAAAAATTTGACAATGGACACAAGGTTAATGGAATTTGTTTTTCTTTTAAATACTCAACCAATTTTTCATCCTCAAGACATCTATTCCCATGATCTATTCTAGAAACCTCTAATAAATTAATTGCTTCCCAAATATATTCTGCCGGTCCTTCTTCTCCAGCATGGGCAACAATTAGAAAACCTTCTTCTTTTACTTTTTGAAAAACACGTTGAAACTTTGAGGGTGGATTTCCTTTTTCAGAAGAATCCAATCCAAACGCACAAATTTTATCGCGGTGTTTTAAAGCTTGTTCTAACGTTTTGAAAGCTGACTCTTCACTTAAATGACGTAAAA
>CANGHX010000029.1 GCA_947453715.1 Flavobacteriales bacterium
ATCGTCATCATCTAAGTCCAAAAGTGATTTGTTTTGACGTTTTTCATTTTTAATCAATGCTAGCTTGGTCACTTTGTAATTTTTGATTTCTTCGTTCCAAATTACTTCTTTTGTGATATTTCGACCAGCTAAAGTTGCTTCCATGAATAAGCGCGCTCTCTTAAGCTTTAAGACTACTTCGGTTTGAAGTTCATCCAATTCCTCAAGTTCCTCCATTAATTGCTTAATTTTTGGCTTACGACAGATTTCATCCATCTTTTTTAAGGTTGAATAAACAATTCCATCTAAAATTTTATAGAAATAAGCATAAGCCGATTGAACACGCTCATGAAGAAATTCTAAATCTAATTTGGGTCGATGAATTAAATTCGTTAATTGTTGTTGAAATTTTCGTGATGCATCTCTTGTATTTTGAATCATATTTACTTGATGAGCAGCCCACGTCTTCTCTGCACCCTTTGTAGATTTAGATGGTGCATTTTTATAACTTATTTCATGTAATAACCATTGATCAATCAACTCTGTCCAATCAAAAGCTGAAAGTAATTGTTTCAATAAATACATTCTCGATGCAATTTCTAAATTGTTAGATAATATTTCTGAATCTACTTTTTGATTGGTATAACTCACAACATCGGCATCATTCACTAATCCATTCATTCGAATTGGACTTGTTAAAACTAAACCATCTAACGAACGAAGTCTTGAAAGTGCAACATATGCTTGACCAGGTGCAAAAACTTGAGATACATCTAAGACAGCTTTGTCAAATGTTAACCCTTGACTTTTATGAACCGTAATTGCCCAAGCCAGTTTTAGAGGATAATGAGTAAACGTACCAAGCGTCTCCTCTACTATCTCACCAGTATTATCTTCAATAGAGTAACGAATATTTTGCCATTCGTATTTTTCAACTTCGATTGTTTTTTTCTCAGCAGGAAAATGGACATAAATTTCATCCTTACCCAATGACTTGATGATTCCCATTTTACCATTATAAAAACTTTTATCAAATGACAAATCATTTTTAATGAACATAACTTGAGCTCCAACTTTCAATTCTAAATTTTCATCAATTGGATATAAATGTTTTGGAAAATCGTCAATAATTTCAGCAGAATAATTGTACGATTTCTCATTCAAAGTTGTTAAAGCTTTCGTATTAATTTCATCTGCTTTATGATTATGAGTTGTCAACGTTATGTATCCTTCATGTTCAGTTGAAACAAAATCCGGTTGAACAAACTTGTTAAGTATCTCAATATCATTTTGAGTAATCTTATTTTCACGCAGATGATTTAGTACTTCTATAAAATTCTCATCATTTTGACGATAAATCTTTGAAAGCTCAATATAGGTTAAAGGTTGTTCTTGAATAACTTTTGAATGAAAAAAATAAACACCTCTGTAATAATTTCTTAAAATACTCCATTCTTCAGGTTTTATTACGGGAGGTAATTGCAATAAATCCCCTATGAACAAAACTTGCACACCTCCATAAGGTTGATTTACTTTTCGGACATTTCTAAGTGTCCAATCGATCGCATCTAAAAGATCTGCTCGAAGCATACTCACTTCATCGATGATCAATAATTCAAGATTACGAATTAAGTTTAAACGCTGTTTATTCATATTAAAATGGCGCATTAAACTATCCTTCGTTTCCATTTTCATTGAATCCGTAAACTGAGGTGCAACATTAAAATCAGGAATAAAACCACCAAAGGGCAATTGAAAAAAAGAATGTATGGTAACACCTCCTGCATTCAATGCAGCAATTCCTGTTGGAGCAACAATTACAACTTGTTTAAAAGTTGAAGAAATAATTTTTTTAAGAAGAGTAGTTTTGCCTGTACCCGCTTTTCCTGTTAAAAAAACGGATTGATTTGTTTGGTTAATGAACTGCTCCGTGAAAGTAGCAGGATCGAGGTTATGTGTATTTTCCTTTTTCATATGCTATATGAAGATAGTGAAATAGATTAAATATTTCTAGTAAAAAATTAAAATACTTTGCAAAAGAGCAAAAAAAAAGCTACCCTATTGGATAGCTGTTCAATATAATATTATTTATCTTAGTTATTCAATGCCTCAGCACCACCAACGATTTCCAAGATTTCACTTGTAATGGCCGCTTGACGAGCTTTGTTGTATCCTAATGTTAAGTTTTTCTTCATTTCAGCAGCATTATCAGTTGCTTTATGCATAGCAGTCATACGAGCACCATGTTCAGAAGCATTAGAATCTAATAAGCCTTTGTACAATTGAATTTTTAATGATTTAGGAATTAAATCACTAACTATTTCTTCTTTTGATGGTTCAAATATATAATCTCCAGCACTTTCAGTTTCAGTTACTGTAGATTCAATTGGCAAAAATTGTTCTGTTCTTACGTCTTGAACAGCTGCATTTATAAATTTATTATAAACAACAACGATTTTATCAAATTCTTTATTTTTGAAACGTTCCATTAAAGATGAAGCGATAACTGCAGTATTAGCAAAGTTTAACTCACTGAATATATCTTCAACTGGAGCAATTTCATCATTTACGTAATAATGATCTGTCTTTTTGTATGCTTCTCTAATTTTTTTACCAAGACCTAATACTTTAACATTTACGTTTTTGTATTCATCGTTTATTAAAAAATTAACTCTTTTCATAATGTTATTATTAAATCCACCACATAAACCACGGTTAGAAGTAACACCAACAATTAATACATTTTTAACTTCACGTTCTTCAGAATAAGCATTCTCTGATAAATCCAATGATCCGCTTAAATTACCAAGAATTTCTTGTAATTTTTCAGCATAAGGACGCATTTGAGTGATTGCATCTTGAGCTCTTTTCAATTTTGCAGCTGATACCATTTTCATGGCAGAAGTAATCTGCATCGTTGAACCAACTGAAGTAATCCTATTACGTATTTCTTTTAAATTTGCCATTTGACTAGACTTGAAGAATCAAGATTTAAGAGTTAAGACTTCAAGTAATTTCTTATCTTGAAGTCTTTCATCTTTATATCTTGTATCAAATTAATATTTGTCAGCTATTTCTTTTGCTACTTTTCCTAAAGTATCAGTAATTTCATCTGTGTATTTACCAGCTTTTAAAGCAACTAATACATCTTTATGTTTCGCTTCTAAATAGTTTAAGTATTCTTTTTCGAATTCTTTTACTTTAGCTACAGGAACTCTTTGGATTAATCCTTTTGTTCCAACATAAATAATAGCAATTTGTTTTTCAACTGGATATGGATCACCTTCTCTTTGTTTCAAGATCTCAACGTTTCTTGAACCTTTATCCAATACTGCTTTAGTTGAAGCATCTAAATCTGAACCAAATTTAGCGAATGCCTCTAACTCACGGTATTGAGCTTGATCTAACTTCAACGTACCTGCAACTTTCTTCATTGATTTAATCTGAGCATTACCACCAACACGAGATACAGAAATACCTACGTTAATAGCTGGACGAATACCTGAGTTGAATAAATCTGACTCTAAGAAAATTTGACCATCCGTAATAGAAATTACGTTTGTTGGGATATATGCAGAAACGTCACCAGCTTGTGTCTCAATGATTGGCAATGCTGTTAATGAACCTCCACCTTTTACTCTTCCTTTCATAGAAGCAGGTAAATCATTCATTTGAGCTGCAATTGTATCATCAGCGATAATTTTTGCTGCTCTTTCTAATAATCTTGAGTGTAAGTAGAAAACATCACCAGGGTAAGCCTCACGACCTGGAGGACGACGTAATAATAACGAAACCTCACGGTAAGCAACTGCTTGTTTAGATAAATCATCATAAACAATTAAAGCTGGTTTTCCAGAGTCACGGAAGAACTCACCAATTGCAGCACCTGTCATAGGAGCATAGAACTGCAATGGAGCTGGATCAGCCGCATTTGAAGCTACAACAACTGTGTATGCCATTGCACCTGCATCTTCTAATTTTTTAACAATACCTGCTACAGTAGAACCTTTTTGTCCAATTGCAACATATATACAGAAAACTGTCTCACCTCTATCATAAAACTCTCTTTGATTGATAATTGTATCAATCGCAACAGTTGTTTTACCAGTTTGACGGTCACCAATAATTAACTCACGTTGACCTCTACCAACTGGGATCATCGCATCTACTGCTTTAATACCTGTTTGTAATGGTTCAGTAACTGGTTGACGGAAAATAACTCCTGGTGCTTTTCTTTCGATTGGCATTTCGAACAACTCACCTGTAATTGGTCCTTTACCATCGATTGGATTACCTAACGTGTCAACAACACGTCCGATCATTCCTTCACCTACGTTAACTGAAGCGATACGTCCTAAACGTTTTGCAGTATCACCCTCTTTTACACCTGAAGAACGTCCTAAAAGAACGGCTCCAACATTGTCCTCTTCAAGGTTTAATGCAATTCCTTGCAATCCACCATCAAATTCAATTAATTCACCGTATTGAACTCCTGTTAGTCCATAAATACGAGCAATACCATCCCCAATTTGAAGAACGGTTCCTACTTCTTGAAGTTCTGCTTCAGATCTGAATCCTGAAAGCTGCTCTCTTAAAATTGCAGAAACTTCTGCTGGTTTTACATCTGCCATGTGTTATGAAGTTTTACCTGATTCCGTTTATTCGGATTATCTTGTTAAACGTTGCTTTAAATTACTAAATTGGCTTGCAACTGAAGCATCAATTTGTTTATCTCCCATTCGAACAATGAAACCACCAATTAGTGATTCATCAATCAATTCTTTCACTTCTAATTGACCTTTTACAGACCCTTCAATTTTAGCAAGTATAGAACTTCTAACTGAAGCATCTATTGCACTAGCTGTTGTGATCGTTATTGGAACAATTCCTTTGAATTCTTTAACTTGTTTATCAAAAGATTCAGCAATTGTTGGCAAATAACTTTCTCTTCTATTTTTAGTGATCAATTTAATAAAAGACATAGTTACATCTTCAAATTGACCAAATATCTCATTAAAAATAGCAATTTTTTTATCTGAATTGATAACAGGACTATTAATCAACAATTGAAAATCAACTGTTTCATTATTCGCTTCAAGCAAATAATTCATGTCTCCTGCTATTTGCTCTAATTTATTTTGCTCAATTGCAATTTCTAATAGAGCTGTTGCGTATCGACTTGCTGTTTTAGTTCCTTTCATCGTTTGACTAAATTAATTCAAGTTAATGTCACCAGCTAATTTCTCAGCTAAATCTTTTTGTTTAGAATCTGAAGATAATTCACCTCTAACAACTTTTTCAGCGATTTCAATTGACAAAACAGCAACTTGATTTTTCAATTCAGCGATAGCAGATGCTTTTTCACTGTTAATTGTTTCTCTTGCTGAAGTCATAACTTTTTCTGCTTCAACTTTCGCCGCATTTTTAGCATCTTCAACTAAACGAACTGAAATTTCTTTCGCGTCTTTTAAAATGTTATCTCTTTCAGCTCTTGCTTCTTTTAACAAATTTTCATTTGATGCTTGTAAAGCAATCATTTCTTTTTTTGTTTTCTCAGCTAATTCTAAAGCTTCAGTAATATTTTGCTCACGTTTGTTAACTGCACCTAAAACTGGTTTCCAAACAAATTTTGTAAGGATGAATAACAAACAAATGAAAACAATCGATGTCCAAAAAATAAGACCTAAGTCTGGTGTAACGATTCCCATATCTTTTTTATTTAATTTTTAATTTTAAATAAACATGTTGTAACCAACCGTTACAACATGTTTTAGTTTTGAAATTACTTTACTCCAGTCTCAAGACCAAGTAAACCAACAACAACACCGAATAATGCAACACCCTCGATCAAGGCTGCAGCAATAATCATAGCTGTTTGAATTTTTCCAGACGCTTCTGGTTGACGTGCGATTGCATCCATAGCAGATCCACCGATTTTACCGATACCTAAACCTGCTCCTAAAACAGCAATACCAGCACCAATTGCAGCAATACTTCCGAACATAACTATATATATATTAAATTAAAAAAATACTAATTAATGATGATGCTCCTCTACTGCTGCACTAATGAACAACGAAGTTAACATCGCGAATAAATATGCTTGTAAAAAAGCAACTAAAATTTCTAATACAGAAATAAACAATGCCATTGGAACTGATAAGAATCCCCATGTCCAATTTTCATTAATAAAGATAATAGAAATTAATGCTAAAATAATGATATGTCCAGCAGTCATGTTCGCAAATAAACGCACCATCAATGCAAATGGTTTTGTAAAAATACCAACAATTTCAATTGGAATCATAATAATTAATAATGGAACTGGTACACCAGGTGTTGCAAAAATATGCTTCCAATAATTTTTGTTTCCTGAGAAAACAGTTGCAAATAAGGATGCAACAGCTAAAACCAATGTCACAGCAATATTACCTGTTAAATTAGCTCCACCTGGGAAAACTGGAATTAAACCTAAAATATTATTAATTAAGATAAAAAAGAAAATTGTCAATAAAAATGGAGTAAATCTTTTATATTTATGTTCACCAATATTTGCTAAGGCAACTTCATCACGAACAAAAACGATTAATGGCTCAATGAATTTTGCTAAACCTTTTGGAGCAACAGAACCATTTTTCTTGTAATATTTAGCAACTGTCAACATTACTAAAATCAGCAATGTCGCACCAATCAATAATGACATTGTATTCTTAGTAATTGACAAATCCAAAGGTTTTGCATTTGTAGGATGACCGTGATGAAAATCTAATTCACCATTTGCATTCAATTTATAAATCTTTTCATGAAACATTGCATATCCATTTGTTTCATCAGCTATATAATGAATTTCTTTACCCGCTTCATCAATTGCAGGCATTACTTTACCATGATATAATGACTTAGAGTTAAAGATTTTCAATCCACCATCCATTAAAATAACAGGCAAATAGATCGAAACTGAATTTTCATGCCCACCCATTATTTGCCACTCATGAGCATCGCCAATGTGGTGCATAATCATCTCACCAACATTAAACTTTTCTTTTTTCTCTTCTTTATTAGCAAAAGTTGAGTTAAATGTAAGAACTGTCAAACAAGTTAAAACAATTGATTTTACTACGTTTCTTAAATTCATCATACAATTTTTTCGAATGTAAGTCTTCAAATTTTGGCGCAAAGGTAGGGAATCTTTGTTTATGTACAATAAAAAAAATGAGATAAAATGAGTTTTAGATAGAAATAATTGAAAGTTAGACTTCTTAGCTGGTTATAATATTAAAATGAAATTGAATTAATTATCAATTTATTTAGAATTTACAAATCTGAGTAGTAAAATTGACTGTATGACCATTAATAACACAAATACTACCAAAGTATGAAGAACAACTGTTTGAAAATTAGGAAATTTCACAAAAACAATTGCGGCAAAAATAGCTAATGCCGAAAGCATTTGTGCAGTCGTTAAAACTAAAAAACGTCCAACAAAGTTTTTGGGTTCAATTTCTAAACCCGGAGCAATAATTATTGTACCAACAATAAAAATAAAATATATAGCTAGATCTAAACCTAAAATAGGACGAAGAGGTATATGAGGTAGTAAAAATTTACTAAACAATAGATCAATTCCAATTACAAAGATTGATAGTACAAGAAATAAAATTGAATATTTTTTAGTCATCGCTTTCTTTACTCATTTTAATTACATCGCGAATTGCTAGCACCAAAGCAGCTGTTACGCCAAACAAAGATAATCCAATTGTCCACCATGGCGTTTTTCCTGGATATTTTTTATCCAAAAAAGTACCTAACCAAGTAAAAAAGGCTATTGTTCCAGCCATTTGAAATCCCATTGCTGAAAAACGAAGAAATTTCGAAGTCTTATTTTTTTCCATGGTTCGTTCGTATAAAATTTATCTATTTAATAAACCAAATCATCTTTTTCTTCCACTTTTTTGGAGGTAATTGTTGATTTATTTGACGCATTTTTATTTACTGCATGACCAGCCATTTTACAAGAACCCACAAATACAGCTCCTTCTTCAATTTGAAGTTTTGAGGTCATGATGTCACCAACAATTTTTGATTTTTCTCTTAATACCAATAAATCTTCTATTTCAAGTTTTCCTGTTACATTGCCTTCAATATCAGCTTCAACACAAGAAACATCACCCAAAACACTTCCTGTTTCACCAATCACAACTTTAGATCTAGAGACTACATTACCAGTAATTTCACCATCAATTCTTAAGTTAGAATCAGTAATTAAATCTCCAACAATTTTTGTTCCTTCAACAATTCTATTTAATCTATCTGGACTTTCAAATTGTACTTTTTCTTTTCTTTTAAGCATAACTTTTGAATTAAAATTGTAAACGAATTAATGACAACTCATTCACATTAGAATTAATTTACGTAAAAATGGAGAGGATGTTACAATTATCTTTATTCGTAAATATTTATCATCTTAATTAAAAGTCGTAAATTCGTTTACTTTTTAAATAAACATGAAAAAATTTCTAATTATCGCATTCTTTACGATTAGTTCATTAAGTTATAGTCAGTTAACAGAAGGGTATTTTCAATATGCTATTATTGTAACGCCTCAAGACTCTTCTGTTGAAACTCTACAAAAAATTGGATTAATGTTTGACAGTAAAATGGAATTATATTTTACTAAATATCAATCCCGATTGAATTTTATTATGGGAACAAGTAACACCAATTCAATTATAGTTGACCAAAAGAAGAAAATTGGATTATCACTAACTTCAAATCCTAAAGGAAGTTATGCTGTTCAACTTTTTGAAAAAGATCTAGTTTACAATACAAAAGCAAATGATACTTCAATAAAAGTTAAATTTCTAGATGATAAAAGTGTGATTCTTGGATTTAATTGTAAAAAAGCTATTCTTAGCCAAGGAAATACTGAAACTACTTATTGGTATACGGATGAAATTAAATTAGATCAAAGCAATCAAATGATAATGAACCCAAGTATTCCAGGCTTTCCTCTATATTTCTCAACGGTTGCTGACAACGTTAAAATGGAATATAAAGCTTCAAATTATAGCTATAAGGTTGAAAATCCAGAAGAAGTATTTTCATTGATCATTCCTCAAGGTTATCAAGTAATATATCCTGGTCAGAAATAAAATTTGCAACAAAAAAGCTCATCCAAAAAGAATGAGCTTACAATTATACCATTGAAAAATTCTAAGGCAGTTTTAATTTAATTATTGCAACTCGATTTAAAGCATGCTCAGCTTCTGTACATTCTGCTTTACAACTTACTTGAGGGTCCGTTTCACCTTTAGGCACTACCAAAATTTGAGTTGCTGATATTCCTTTTTCAACCAATTCAGCCTTGATGTTTTTAGCTCTAAAATCAGAAAGATATAAATTATACAACGTTTCACCTCTACTATCTGTATGTGCTTCAATAGCTATTTTACAAGATGGATTATCTTTCAAAAAAGCTACTAAACTATCTAATTGATAAATGTCTTTCTTTAAGCTAAACTTTGCATAGTCGAAATACACTTTTTGATCCATCCAATTTTTAACAAAGCGATCATATGCTTCTTTTTTAGGATTGATTATAGATGGTTTAAATGTGATTTCATAAATATCGTCATCACCAATTCCACCTTTTTTATTAGAAGAATATATACCTGTCTCTTTTCCAATAAAAGTAAAATTGAAATCATCAGCAAAACTATTAATAGGTTCAGAATAATGAGAAACTCCTGAAAATGTTAAACCGTCAAATGAACATCTATAGATATCCAACGATCCATAACCCGCTCTACCATTAGAAGAAAATGTCAAAATTGAATCACCTGAAAACAAAGGATACATATCATCATCAATTGAATTCAAAGATATTATTGAAACAGGTTTTGACCAACTTCCATTTTCAAAATTAGATAAATATAAATCAGCTCCTTTCGTGTTCTTACCCATTTTGGTAAATACAATTTTATTTCCAGATTCATTTATTGTTGCATGCGCACAAGCTGTGGAATCTTCAAAACCTGAATAAATCCATGGCTGAACATCACTTAAGACATTAGTTATTGTATCTAACTTTCCACCATATAAATGAGGAGCACGTTTTACTTCATCCGGTGATAATAAATCTGCAATTGTAACTACCACTTCTGAAGTCTTTGGAATGTTTGCTAAAGAAGTTAACGTAATGCTCTCCAATGTACTCTGAATCTTTATTGGTCTAACTTCATTATTTGTAACATAAAATGGTTCTGAAGTTAACAATTCAGAAGCGTCAACTTGTTCCTCCAAAATTGTCATTCCAAGACTATCTTTCCCGTCTTCCTGAAAGATAAAAAAACCATTCATTGATTTTTGTCCTGATAAATCCGCTTTTGTTCCGTTGTGCTTAAATAATTTATTCTCTTTAAAATCAATTGGTTTCCATAAAGGAATTGAATCACAAGAATGAATTAATACATCTACATCAAATTTATCATCTCTTATCTTATATAAACTAAATAATTCTTTAGCTTGAGCATAATTGCCTTTATACATGCTAGCCATCCCATGCATGTATATGAAATAAGGTTCAACTGTTTTTAATTTAGTTAATGAATCTGTTAATGGATAGCTTTGTTCAAATTCACTTATTGTGAAATAAGAATAAGCCATTCGCTTATAATTCTCTATTGAAAGATGTTTTTTCTTTGCACATTCTGAAAATAATTGAGCAGCTTTTTTGTACTCATATTTATCAAAATATTCATTTGCTTCAGATAAGCTTTGAGCTCCTAAATTAAACGAAAACAATAAAAAGCAAATGAAATAAATATTTCTCATTAGATACCTGGACTATAAATTCTATTTCTTTTTAACCAAGGTGTTTTTGATTGCATGCTTCCACCTTTACTTAATTGTAATTCTAAAAAGATTTCATGAGAACCATTAGAATATTTACCTATATCAGATAATGTGTAATCGTATGAATATCCAAATTTAAATACTCCTAATTGAGCACCAAACAATACAGAAACTGCGTCCGCATGTCTGTAAGAAAATCCTAACCAAACTTGTTTTTTAAATACCGCCAACGCAGTAATATCTGCCTGAACGGTACCTGTTTCAATTCCTTTTACTAATCCAGTTGTTTTTAAATCAAAAGTTGAAGATAATGGAAAAGTATAACCAGCAATAAAGTAATATGTTCTCCTTAATGTGTTAGATATTGCTTGATCAAAATTAAATAAATCACGATTCATTTGAACTAAGTTATAAGCAGATAACCCCGCAAAACCTTGATTTTTATATCTGTAGAATAATCCAAAATTAGCATCTGGAACAAATTGGCTATTGTAACCTTTTAATACAGCTGGATCATCAGGTAAATAGGTATTTAATCTGTTTACATCTATAATGTGTTGACTTAATGACAAACCTATTCCCATTCCCAACGTATGATAATTTTTACGATCCAATTGTAAATGGTAGGCTGTATTTATACTCAAACCTGTTCTTCTACTTGGTCCGGTAACATCATTATAAAGTGAGCCACCAAAACCCATTTTTTTGTAAATTTTAGCATGTACACTCGCAAATTGTGTAGTTGGTGCACCACTAAAATTAGTCCATTGTTTTCTAAAGTTAATCTGAACAGGAATATAATCTTTTGTTCCTGTTGCACCTGGATTAACAAGCATTTCGTTAAATAAATATTGCGAATTCAATGAAATTTGTTGAGCAGAAACATTTCCTGCTAAAACAACTAAAAGTACTATAATAATTTTTTTCATGATCTTATCTTACAATTGTGATATTTCCTGTGATAGGTTCTCTATCTGGTGTATTTAAATTTAATATGTAGTAATATACATCTGATGGTGCTTCATTACCATGAATTTTACCGTCCCATGGTTCATATATTCCTTTGTGAGTATGAACTAAATTTCCCCATCTATTGAAAATTTTCATTTCTGCATTGGTATATAAATAAAGATTATCAATTACCCATCTATCATTATAGTTATCTCCATTTGGCGTAAATGCCTGAACAGGAGTAATACATGATTGATTGTTTTTAGTAATAAAAATTGAATCTTTTCCTGTACATCCTAATACATCAGTAACTACTACTGAGTACCATTGGCTATACAAACTATCAGCCTGAGCAGTTGTAACATCATTCGACCATAAGTAAGAATAGCCACCATTTCCTCCATAAGGAGAAGTGATTGCAATTCCATCATGTTGATCTATACAACTTACTTCAACCATTTCAAAATGCATTTTTATTGAATCGGGTTGAGCAATAACAACTGTTAAAGAATCTTTACAATTTTTTTGATCAGTAACCATCAAATTGTATGTATTAGCAGTAATATTTAATAAGTCTTCAGAAGTTGCGCCATTTGACCAAATGGTTGTGTAAGATGGATTTCCACCTGTAATTGTTACATCTATATTCGCATCTGTTCCACCTGAACATGATACAACGTTTGAAGTATAAGTAATAGCTAAAATAGCTGGTTGAGGAATTGCGAAAAACATTTCATAGAAACAATTATTTGTATCGATGATTTCAACTTGAAAAGTATCTGCTGGATAACCTACTAAATCTTGTGTTTGAGCTGAAAGGGCATAATCTGAATTATACCAAGTATATGTATAAGGTGCTGTACCTCCGATTGGAGATAAGTCAATAATACCATTTGACAAACCGAAACATGTAACTGGAGTTATTACTTCATTTAAAGTTAATGGTGCTGGTTGGTCTACATAAATTGAATCTAGTAATAAACATCCATTGAAATCAGTTACCACAAAATGATACATTCCAGCAGTTAAATCAGTTATTTCTGAATTAGTATTTGCATTTGACCATAAATAAGAATAAGGGACTGTCCCTCCTGCAACTGTTATTGCAATATTTCCATCAGTTCCATCATTACATTTTACATCTTTTTCAGTAAATGTATAGGATAAACTATCCATAGGTTCTGTTAATTCAATTTGATTTGTGATAATACAATTGTGAGCGTCTGCTACAACAACTGAATATACACCAGCCAACATTGAAGATAAATCTTCAGTTGTATAACCGTTATTCCAACTATAATTGTACGGTAACACTCCTCCTGTGATTGTAAGATCAACTGAACCATTATTACCGCCTTTACATAAGATATTCACTCCTGAAATTGAAGTTTGCAATTGTGTAGGTTGAGCAATAATAAGCGAACTTGAAGATAAACATCCATTCGCATCAGTTACAGTGTATGTGTATGTATCTGCAGGAAAATTAGTTAAATCTTGAGTAGTTGTACTCAATAAATAAGTACTATTTGACCAAGCATAAGTGTATTGAGTTGTTCCTCCTGAAACAGTTAAATCAATTATTCCATTTGCATCTCCAAAACAATTTGCATCAATAATGCTATTTGTTACAGCTAGTGGCGCTAATGGTTGAGAAATGTAAATTGAGCTAACTGAAGTACAACCATTATTATCTGTAACAGTATAGGCATAAGTTCCAGAAAGTAAACTTGAAATATCTTGAGAAGTTTGACCAGATGTCCATGAATAAGTATAAGGTGATGTTCCTCCAATTACTGAAAGGTCAATTGAACCAGTATTGTTTCCAAAACATAAAACATTAACATGAGATTCTGAAACAGTAATAGGTAAAGCAGGTTGAGTTATTTCACCTGTTAAAGATATAGAACATGAATGAGCATCTAAAACAACTACTGTATATGTTTGAGCTACTACGTTCGATAAATCTTGAGATGTTGAAACTGATGCAGGAACACTGTTTGTCCATTGGTAAGTATATGGAAAAGTTCCACCAGCAACGGTTAAATCAATTGCTCCATTACTACCTCCATTACATGATACATTTGTTATTACAATACCCCCAGTTAATTGAGCTGGTTGATTAATTGTAAGTGACGAAGTATACTGACAATTATTTGCATCTGTTACAGTTACACTATATAAATCTGCAACTACATTACCAAGAAAACTTGAAGTCGTTGAGAATAATGTTGAAGAATTACTCCATGAGAAAGAGTAAGGTGCTGTACCTCCTGTCGCTGAAAATGAAGCATTTCCAGTCGCCAATCCATAACAAGATACATCTGTTTTACTAGTAGTACCTCCTAAAACTGTTGGTTGACTGATCGAATAATTTTGAACTCTTGAACAACCATGATTATCAGTAATTGTAATTGAGTAACTACCTGCAGTTAGATTGGTAATATCTTGAGTCAATTGTCCTGTTCCCCATGAATAGTTATAAGGTGTTGTTCCACCCCAAACAGAAACATCAAGCGATCCATTAGTTCCAGCAAAACATGAAACATCTGTTTTTACAATAGAAGTATTTAGAGCTTCAATAGGCTGTGTAATAGTAAAACTTGTTACTTTGGTACATCCTTTAAAATCTGTTATAGTTTGAGTAAATGTTCCACTTGGTGAAGATGTCAAATCTTCAGAAGAACCAACAGAATTATTTAATGAATTAACCCATCCAAAAGAATATGGAGCAGTTCCACCAATTGTTGTTACATCGATATTTCCTGAAGAATTACCGAAACAGTCAACATTTGTAATATTACTTGTTATTGAAATTGGATCAGGTGAACCAACAACATAAGCGCCATTAACAGAACATCCTGAAACATTATCTTTAACATTTACAGTGTAAGTTCCGACAGCCAAACCAGGATTTGAAGTTGTTGTTACACCATTTGACCAGGTAATTGAATAATTACCACTACCACTTGAGATAGCTACTTGTGCCGATCCGTTTGAATTTCCATAACAACTAACGCTTGAACCCGACATAGCCAATGAAGGACATGGCACTGAACTAGGCTCAACAGCAAATAGTTGATTTGCAATTGAAACGAAAACCGTAAAAAGTATACTTAATTTAAGATTCATCTTTTTTATCGTATAATTGTTATTGTTCCATTGTATTTATTTTCCATACTATTGTTTAATTCAATGATATAGTAATAAACTTCAGATGGTAATGGTTCTCCTTTCGTTGTTCCATCCCATTCTTTGTATGGTTTATCACCATCAAATACTAAATTACCCCATCTATTAAATACTTTTACTGTAGCATAAGGATATAATTCAATATTTTTAATGTGCCAAGTATCATTGTAATTATCACCATTTGGAGTAATTGTATTTGGAATCTCAACACATGATTCTTCATTCATATCAATTACAAAATCAAAAGTTGATAAACATAAATGATTATCCGTTATTGATAAAGTGTAATTTCCAGGTGCTAAATTACTAGCATCAGGAGTAATTTGTCCATCAGACCAATTATATGTATATGGTGATGTTCCTCCAGAAGTAGAAACAAAAATTGAAGCATCTTTTTGATCTATACAGCTAATTGGAGTTATTGAAGAATTGATTTTTAATGAATCAGGTTGATTCACGAAAGCTTTACTTCTAATTAAACAACCATGAGAATCACTAACCACATAATCATATTCATTAGCGGAAATGTTCACTAAATCTTCTGTTGTTATTCCATTGCCCCAATTTACAGTATATGTAGGAGTTGCTCCTGAAATAGTCAAGTCGATTGCACCTGTGGAATCATTATAACAAGTCAAATCAGTTACAGTTGCGGTAACAACTAGACCTGTAGGTTGTCCGACGGTTACGATTTGTTGAACCATACATCCATTTGCATCATAAACTCTACATAAATAATCATTAGCAGCTACTCCATTTATTGTTTCACTTGGATTATTCAATAAAATATTATTATCAGTTCCCCAGTTAAAATGATAAGGTTGAGTTCCTCCATTTATTGCTAATGTAACTTGACCATTTGAGTATCCATAACAAGTTGGCTGAGTAATCGTTGGAACAATCGTCAAAGGTTGCGCAGGTTGACCTACTACTGCACCACTAAATGAAGTACAACCTTGATTATCTGTAACGGTTAAAGAGTAAGCACCGGCAGTTAAATTCTCAATAAGTGAAGAAGATGATCCATTAGACCAAGCATAAACATAAGGAGTTGTACCTCCTTCAACATGAGATTGAATCGCTCCTGTAGTTCCTCCATTACATAATGCATCTGTCACAATAGTTGAGATTGATAATGCTGCATTTGGTTGAACTATTGAAAAATGACTTGAATATGTACAATTATGATTATCTGTTAATGTTAATGTATAATCTCCAGCTAAAACCGATGTCAAATCTTGAGTCGTTTGTCCACTTGACCAAGCATATGAATATGGAGCAGTACCTCCAGTTGGAGTAACATTTATTGCACCATCATTTAATCCATAACAATTTACATCGTCAACTGTACCTGTAAAAGTTAATATAGCAGATGGTTCATTAATAGTTGAAGTATTATAAGATACACATCCATTACCATCCGTAATTTTTACAGTATAAGAATTTGCAAATTGACTACTTAAATCTTGAGCCGTTGTTAAGAGCACTATTGATTGAGCATTTGACCAAGTGTAAGAATATGGTAAAGTTCCACCATTAACAGTAAGATCAATCGCTCCAGTATTATTACCTCGACAATCTACATGAGTTACAATAGTTGAATTTGTTAAAGGTGCAATTGGTTGATTTAATATCACTGATGAATTGAACGTACATCCTTTAGAATCCGTAATTGTAACCGAATAATTTCCAGCAACTAAATTAGATAAACTTGAGGAAGTAGCGCCATTGTTCCATAAATACGAATAACCCGTTGTTCCCCCGATTACCTGCGTATTAATTGCACCAGTTGAATTTCCAAAACATAAAATATGTGTTGGTAATAAGGTTGCTGAAAGCGCTTGAGACGGTTGTTTGATTTCAAAAGTATAAGAAGCTGTACAACCTTTTGAATCAGTCACAGTTAAACTATAAGTACCTGCTATTAAATTAGACGCTGTTGCTGCAGATGTTGCATTTGACCAAGCGTAAGCATAAGGAGTTGTACCACCTGAAATACCAGGGTTTATTGCTCCTGTATTAGCACCAAAACAATTTACATGCGTAATAGTAGAAGTTGAAGTAATTGGCGCTAATGGCTGCGTTAAAGTCTGACTTAAACTTGCTTTACAACCATTTGCATCTGTGACCGTTACTGTATATGCTGAAGCAGAAACATTACTTAAATCTTCTGTTGTATATGGTAAAATAACTCCAGCATTATTAGTCCAAATGTAAGAATAAGCTGCTGTTCCTCCAGTTGTTGAAACATTTATTGCACCAGTTTTATCTCCATTACAATTAATATGAGTTAAAGTTGAAGTTAAATTAAGTGGTAATAATGGTTCAATAACAGGATAAGTATTTGAGCTAACACAGCCATTTCCATCAGTAATGGTTAATGAATAAGATCCTGCTGTTAAATTTGAAAGATCTTCTATTGATTGACCTGAGTTCCAACTATATGTAAAAGGTAATACTCCACCAAAAACATCAACAGCTATTGCACCAGTGTTTCCTCCTTTACATTTAACATCAGAAACTGCAGCTGTCTGACCAAGAACTGAAGGTTGTTGAATTGTTACACTTAAAGAACTTGTACAACCTTTCGAATCTGTTGCAGTTAAGGAATAGGTGCCAACATCTAAACCTGCTAAATCTTCACTCGTTGCCGAATTTGACCATAAGTAGGTATAAGGGGCAGTTCCCCCAGTTGTTGTTACATTTATTGTTCCATTAGTGACCCCACCACCACATAATTTATCTGTCGCTTGATATGTTAAATTTAATGCTGTTTGCGGTTGAAGAACTGTTGCTCCAGCCACTAATTGACATCCATTTGCATCTAAAATAGCAACTTCATAAGGACCGTCAGTTAAACCAGTCAAATTTTGAGTTGTTGCTCCATTTGTCCAAACAAATGTTTCAGGTGATTCTGTATTTGTTAGATTTAGAGTAACTGTACCATCATTTCCATCATAACAAGAAACATCTGTTGCAGTTGCATCAGCAGAAATTCTTCTTGCATTCATTTGGAAAGAAGCGAATGCAATAGGTACAAATCCTTCCAAATCCCAAGTTTGATTAAACCAATCATATTTGATGTCTCCTAAAGGAATACTATCTGTCCATAGAGGACCAATAGAATAATTTAATGCAGGAAAATATACCGCAGGAATCGTAAATGAAGGAGTACATTGTGTACTTGTACACCATCTAAAAGGATGTGACCAAGATGGACAAGGATATGGAATATCAATACAAATTTGAGGAATAGTAATAGCAGGAGTAATATTTATTTGAGGAATTGTGAAGCTAAATGCAAATGCACTCATATCAAATTCAAAGGATAACGAATCGTATGTGTGATTTTTAATAGTTCCGATGATATTATACGTTGGTGTAATGTCAATCGTTTCAAAGTAACATGGAAATTTATAATCAATATTTTGACCAATTTTTAAATTAACAATACTACTCGTATTCCAAGCTGAAGTTGTACTAGCAATAGGATCTATTATTCGATAATCTACAGGGATAGGAAATTGAAAAGTACCATAAATTTTAGGCGTGAAATCAAACTGTTGTTTGTTTGTTAACTTAACATCAAAACTTGCACTGAAAAAATTCCAAGTGACATTTGCTGGCCCAAAATCTTGACTCCCACTTAAATTAGATAATACTTCTGCTATAATTTGAACCGGTCCAGCTTTGAAATTACCTAACACTCCCCCAATTAACTTAAAAACTTCAATATTCACATGAATATAAGTTGAATCACCAGATGCAGAAATATTGTTTCCACCAATTACACTTGTAGTATTGATGTATGGGATTGTCAATTCACCTGTAATACCGTATCCAAAATCAGGAATTGAAAAAGGGAATCCTGGAACATGGCATTGCCAAGGTACAGTATTTGTAGAATTATAAGGTCCTGATGTCTTTGGTGACACTGAAAAAGGAAAAATTCCTATTCCAGGACTGGCCATACTAGGTATCGCAAAACCTTGAGCAACATCTGCTGGATCAGCTGGCCCGATAAACCATAAACCAGATGCGTTTGCAGTAACTATATTAATATCCACAATTCCAGTATTAAAAGCTGGAATAATTGGGAAATTAGTACAACCAAATGCACAAATTTTACCATTTAAATTTGCGGCCATTTGAAAATACAAATCCCATTTAGCTTCACCTACTGAAGGGAATCGCGTTACTAATTCAGCTGAAGGATCAACATCATAAGTTGTTGTAACTGTGACTACATCGCCTTGATCATAAGTCAAATCAGTTGGCATATCTAAAGTTATATCAACAGGATAAGAAGCATCTATTTCACCAGTTGTGAAACCATGTAAAGAAACTTTACTTCCAATCATTCCTGAGAATCCACCATCTAATGCTGCACCAAATTGTTGACCCGCAATTGAAGTAATCATAGAATTACCCGTACCAAACGGAACATTCCATGAAGTTTCAAAAATTGTAATGTCTTTGTCAATTGAAAAAGGGCTAAAAGAAGGCCCCCACATATTTTGATGTGTTGTATTAAAATCTGCGTGATGATTTACTTGCTGTTGAGTAAACGAAAAATGAACAAAACAAAGAAAAAATGCGATTAATGAAATTAACCTTAAAATACTATTTCTTTTCATCAGTAGTTGGTTTAAAGTTAATTGAATTTATACTCTTAATCATTTCTCCTTCAATCAATTCTTCGAATTTTATTGGATAAGTAATATTAAGCCAAAGCGTTCTTTTTAAATCACCAGCATAGACCATGTATCTAATATATTGATCGTTTTCAATTTGAAATGAAAATTTATACATTCTACCTTTAACTCCTGCAACTGATGTGAATTTCGAATCAGAAATGTAAGTAAGTTTGTTTCTTTTATAAAACTCATCCGTCATTCCCTCACAAATTTTCATATAATTTACATCTTCAATAAGTGTCATAATTATAGATGAACTCCCCTGTAAATAAATGTATCCATTGAACAAAGTAGAAACTTCAAAACCTGAAGGGGGAACAATTAATTTCAAATCGGCATTTTCAGATTGAGGGACTATATATTTAGCTGAATCTTCTTTTATATTGACTTCTTGTGCTACTACAATATTGATTGTAAGCAAGACAAACAAAAAGCTAAATACTTGAAATATAGATTTTTTCATGTAGTGTTTTTTCTTAGAATCGGCAAAGATAAACAAAGTACCCAATAATTATGCAATAAATTTTATTAATACTATAATTATCATTTTTTAATACTAAAAACTTGTTTTAACAATTTTTTTTAATCAATCTTTGTCGATTATTCCAAAAAAGGGACTTTACAATTATTTATGAAAAAACAAATACTTTTTACATTATTCACGTTATTTCTATTCGTTAATATATCTTTTTCTACCACATATTATTGGATTGGTGGAAAAGGAAGTTGGTCCAATTCAGCTCATTGGTCGATCACATCTGGAGGAACAACAGCTGCTGCAACTCCTGCTGCAAATGACAGTGTCATTTTTGATAATCATTCTGCATTGACAACAATAGATACCGTATTCTTAGATGTAGCTGTTCCAGTAAATCTATTCAAATTTTCAGCTGTTGGAAATGCATTTGTTTTTAAATCAACTTTACCAACTTTTGAAATTGATGGCGATTTAATTGCAAATGGATCTGCAATATTTAGTTGGAGTGGAAAATTTGTAATGAACCCAATCTCAAATGGTAAAATAACATCAAATGGGCAAAATTGGAAAAACGATTTTCAAAAAGTTGGAGTAGATACTTTAACTTTTATTGATGACTTTTCAAGCACTAAAGATTTTTATGTTGATAACGGTGTTTTTAATACTAACAGTAAAACGATAAGTCTAAATAATTTTTATTCAACTATAGCAAATACTAGAAATTTTAAACTTTCAAATAGTATTATAAATGTTAGTGGGCAAAATTGGAATATTAATTCAACAACAGCAACTCTAACTCATACTGGAGGAACTATTAATTTGAATTATATTGATACCGTTTTATTTACAGGTGGATCTTTGAGTTACAACAACGTAAAAGTAACTACTGGAGATTTAAAAGTATATAACAATAACACATTCAAATATTTAGAATTAGTTAATGACACTTCTTCTTTAACTATTAATAACGGAGATTTACAACAAATAGATTCTTTAGTAACACACGGAAATTGTAAATCTTCAATCGCAATAAAAAGCATCAATCCTGCTTTAGCATCTGCACAAATAAAGAAAACAGGTTACTCAACATTTTTAGGTAGTTTTTTAACTATTAATAATGTGGATGGAATTACAACTGGAGGAAAAACATATAACATTCAAATCACTGACACCTTAAATGGAGCAGCTAATTGGACGTATGTTGGAAAAAAATTCTATTGGATAAACAACACTGGAAACTGGACAGACAGTGCACATTGGTCATTTGCATCAAATGGTTCTAGATGTAATTGTTTACCAGGAGCTTTAGATTCTGTATATTTTGATATGAATTCATTCAACTTAGTGAATCAACAAGTTAAAGTGAATCAAGATGTACATTTTGGTTATATGGATTGGTTGACATCGACAAATAATCCTACGTTAAGGCTAACTTACGATATGTACAGTAATGGAAGTGTTTATCTTCAACCAAATTTAAAAGTAATAAAAGATAGTGCTTTCCAACGATTGGAGTTTAATAAAAAAGGTACTTTTAATCCTAATTCTGCTTCAATTGCATGTAATGTATCATTAAGTATGGATACGCCATCAGATACATTAAAATTAGGTGGATATTTTCACATGTTAGATTCAACAGCATTTTATCAATCTTCAGGAAAATTTTTAACTCAAGGAAACAATATTACTGCTGGTTCTATTCAAATTGTTGACACATCTGCTGCTAGAACAAAATACATGAATTTGTCGTCTTCAACTGTTACGCTTTCAGCTGGATTTAATTCGGAAGGCATATCTTCAAATTTTACTTTTGTAAGTGGTACTTCAAATTTATCGATCAGTTCTAATAACTTATTAAATTATTTGACAACTGAAGGATTAACATTTAATAATGTTACTTTAAAATTCCCTAAACTAATTTCTAATATTTCACCTTTTAATCCAATTCCACAAAGAATAGCAGGAGATAATAGCTTTAAAAAATTAACCATTTTAAAGAAAAGTTACATTCAAATAGATTCAAATTCTGTACAAACAATAGTAGATAGTTTAATTGTTAAGGGAACATGTAAAGATTCAATTTTCTTATATTCAAATAAACCTACAATGCCTGCTTCATTTTCTAAAACAAGTGGAGCATTATCAATGCAATATGCTAATTTAAAAGGAATTAAAGGTTTAGGAGGTGCTACGCATACTGCTTATTTTTCGAAAAATGGTGGTAATAATGCCAATTGGACATTTAATACTAGTAAAGAAGTAGCTTCTGCTTTTACAATTACAGGTTCCCATTGCTATGGAGATACAATGAATGTTAATAATACAACTGTAGCCTTTTCAGGTAATCCTTCTGATTTTTCTACAAAATGGTATTTTGGTGATGGATCAATAAATTATTATGCAAATCCACCTACTGATAGTACAATAATTAGTTACTTATCTCATGATACGACAAAACATCGCTTTACAGCTTCAGGTGATTTAAATGTTATGCTTGTATCTACTAATATTTCAAATCAATGTACGGATACTGCAAAAGCAATCGTTCATATAAATAAACCTTTAATTAATGTTGTACCTTCAGTAAATAATGTAACAATTTGTGCAGGAGATTCATTAAAATTTGATATCAGTAGTAATATTCCGGCTGCTACTTTTGAAACATTTTTAAATAACGTTTCACAAAATACCGCATCTATTAACGATACAATTTTTAAATCAACCGCCTTCAATAATCTTGATACCGTAAAATTTGTAGCTTATGAAAATGGTTGTCCGAGCGATACAATTCCAACATTTATAGTACATGTAAATAACTTACCTGTCATCAATTGGACTTCAAGCGATACTGACACTTCAATTTGCACAGGTTCTTCTGTTACATTTACGTCAACTGGAACAGATCTTTACCACTATTTTGTGAATGGTGGTTCTGTTACTAGTTTCATTTCAAGTGGATTATATACAACAAGTAGTTTGGTAAATGGAGACCATGTCACGGTAATCGGTAAAAACACCACTACAAATTGTATTGATACAACACAAGCAATGATATTCACTGTAAACCCATTACCTTCTACGACTTTAAGTGAATCTACTGGCTCTAATTTAATTTGTGCCGGTAATGCTGTTACTTTTACTGCTTC
>CANGHX010000030.1 GCA_947453715.1 Flavobacteriales bacterium
GAAGCTAATAATCCTTTAATTACATTAGAAGGAATATAATTTGCTATAAAACCTGCTTTAGCATACCCTCCTAAAATTTGAAAAAAACCTGCAATTACCAAAGCCATTAAAAAAATATCGAAGCTTCCTAATTGAGCAATAGCAGACAAAACGACTGCCGTCAAGCCTGCAGCTGGTCCACTTACACTAACATTTGAACGACTTAAAAAGCCGACTACAACGCCTCCAATTACTCCTGAAATAATTCCAGAAAGCATAGGCGCACCACTAGCTAATGCAACTCCTAAGCATAAAGGGAGAGCAACTAAAAATACAACTATACTAGCAGGGAAATCATATTTAAACTTTGAAATGATCATTTGTTAATTTTTTGTTAATTTTTGAAGTTAAGCAAATTTAACAAAAAAAACAAGACACAAAAAAAAAGGCTTTGAAATTAATCAAAGCCTTCTCCTTGCGGAGAGAGAGGGATTCGAACCCCCGATACCTCTCGGTACGCCGGTTTTCAAGACCGGTGCATTCAACCGCTCTGCCATCTCTCCGAGGCCAAAATTAGTAATACTTTATTTATTGACAAGCGTTTTTTTGAAAAAAAATTAAAATAAATTTAAGATTTATGATTACTTAATTTAATATCAAACATTTATCATAAAAAAAATAATTACTTTTTTTATATTTTCATAAGACAAAACTCACATTAAGCCCTAAAAAGCACCTTTTAATCAATAATTCAAAGAAATGATCTTTAAAAAGTATTGATTTATTAACTTTACGAAAAATGATTTTTTTATGAATTTTACAAAATATCTTATCGCTTTATTGGTTTTGATCGCTTTCAATTCAGAAGCACAAACTAAAAAACTAAAAGCATATCTTGATGAAAAACAATATTACGCTCCTGAAATTGGTAATTATATTGAAATTCAATTGCAATACGTTGGATATACAATTGCTTATACAGCAAAAGAAAATGGTTTACAAGGTGAAATTGCTGTAATCATGAAATTCAAACAACACGATTCCATTATTGCTTCAGATGCGTTTCGTCTTCAAACACCTTTTATGAAAGACAGTATAGTTGAAGATTTTTATGATATAAAACGATTTGCTTTAAAACCTGGAGTTTATTCATTTTCGATTGAATTGAAAGATTTAAATTCTAATGAAGCAAGTTTAAATGCAACTAAAAATATAACTATTGAAGATTTATCTTTGAAAACGACTATTTCTGATATTGAAATTGCTGAATCGGCAACTCAAGGCGACGAATCTTCCGTTTTCTTTAAGTCTGGATATAACATCATACCTAAACTTTCTAATTATTTTCCAAATGAATTAAGCTTCATGCCTGTTTACTTTGAGATTTATAATACTGAAAAATTAAATGAAGATGCTTTTGGAATCAAACAAAAAATTGTGAATTCAATGACTGGAGAAGAGATATCAATGTTTACTAAAACAACTCGACACAAACCCGCCTCTGTTGTTCCATTTGCTCGCTCAATTGATATTCAAAATCTTCCAAGTGGAAAATACATATTAGAATACACAGTGATAAATAAAGTAATGGCTGAAGTTTCTAAACAAACCTATGAATTCGAAAGAAGTAGTAACATTGATAATGTTTTTGATCCTGAAAAAATAATTTTAAATCCAGCATTTCAAGAGTCTATTCACAAGGACAGTGTGCAATTTTATTTGGCTAGTTTAATTCCAATGGCGAAGCCTGCTGAGATTAAAAATATATTAGCAGTTATTAAAACGAAGAATGAAGACAATGCTCGAAAATTGATTCAAGGTTTTTGGATTGCTACTGCTGGGACAAATGCATACGACTCTTGGATGAAGTATAAAGAACAAGTTGTGTATGTAGAACATCTTTATAAAAACAATTATCAAGCAGGATATGAAACAGATAGAGGTCGTGTTTATTTACAATATGGCGCTCCAACTTCTGTTATTCAAAGAGAAACAACTTCGAATGAATATCCTTATGAAATATGGCAATACAATAAAATCGGAAAATATAGTAACAAACGATTTATTTTCTACAACCCTGATTTAGTTTCGACTTCTTATCGATTACTGCATTCTGACATGATAGGTGAAATGAAAAACCCTGGATGGCAACAAGTATTGACTAGTAGAAATACTCCACATGGAAATATTGATACTCCTAATCAAAACGTTAATAGCACATTTGGTGATAGTAATTATTATTTCAAACAATATTAATATGTGCAAAAGTCAATTAACTTTGCAATTCATAAAAAAATAGTTTGAAAGATATAGCAATTGTCATACTGAATTGGAATGGTCAAAATTATTTAGAAAAATTTTTACCAAACGTAATAGCATATTCTGGTGAATGTAGAATTATTCTGGCAGACAATGCTTCAACAGATGATTCAGTATTATTCGTTCAAACAAACTTTCCTTCAATTGAAATTGTTATCAATGAATCTAATGGTGGTTTTGCGAAAGGTTATAATGATGCTTTAAAGAAAATCGATGCGAAATATTATTTACTGTTAAATAGTGACATTGAAGTAACTGAAAATTGGGTTGAACCTTTATACAAAGCAATACAAGATCCTTTAGTCGCAGGTTGTCAACCTAAAGTTCTTTCTCATGCATCGCCACATTTATTTGAACATGCTGGAGCTTCTGGTGGTTTTTTAGATCGGAATTATTTCCCTTTTTGTCGTGGTCGAATCTTTGAGAAATTTGAAGAAGATCTTGGTCAATATGACAACGAAACAGAAATATTTTGGGCTACAGGTGCTGCTTTATTAATCAAATCAGAGTTATTTCATAAAGCCAATGGTTTTGATGAAGCATTTTTTGCCCACATGGAAGAAATTGATTTATGTTGGAGATTGAAAAAACAAGGTTATCATTTTAAAGCAATACCATCTTCAAAAATCTTTCATGTTGGAGGTGGAACACTTCCTTATTTATCTCCAAAAAAATCATATTTAAACTTTCGAAATAGTTTATTTATGATTGTTAAAAATCATGAAGGATGGTTACTTCCAAAACTATTTTACCGCATGGTATTAGATGGTGTAGCTGCTTTAAGATTTATTATCAGAGGAGAATTTAAGCAGTTTAACAGTGTATTATTCGCTCATCTTGATTTATACAAACGCTTTTCAATCTTATTAAAACAACGTAAAGAAATTAAATTAACATCCACTAATTTCAATAAAACGGGGTTGTATAACGCAAGTATTTTGTGGGCAAGGTATTTTAAGAAAATTGAAAAATTTAGCGATTTGAATAAACGCTTTTTTTCGTAATAGGAAACTGATTATTATTATGAAATAAATAAGCCTTTTCATTCTTAATATATTCCTTGTAAATATCTAATTCGGCATCATAAATCAACAAATCATCTATAATTACATCCATTTTTGAAAAATCATCACCTTTGATTAGTAAATCATATTGTTCATTTTCTTTTTGCTTTTCAAAATCAATTTCAACTAATGACCAATCGCCATCAATCACTGTACTATTCATAGGCGAAACAACAGCTGAAATCCAATTCTTTGTTTTATGATTGATTACAAAAACAGATGAACTTAGACGATCTTGACCAAAATTCTTTCCACCATTGTAGACCCAAAATCGAATTTTATATTTTCTGCCAAATTTTAAATCATTTGAAGCTATTGAAATAATTTCCGAATATTCTTTTAATAAACCTTTAAAAGCACCTTTACCATTTTTCGAAATAGCTGATGGCAATTTTTCAAAATCAAAGTACTTAAAAAACAATGTAGAATCTGAAACTAAAAAACCTCTATGCAATTTCAAATTTTCCTTTTTTAATTGAAATCGATTTAATTCTATTTGATTTGTTTTTTTGAAAAGATCTTTCAATCGAAGTGAATGTAAACCAATTTTATTTGTTTTGTAAATACACTTACTCAATGAAATAATTCGCGATTCTTCTTCAGTTAATTCTTCTTTATTTTCGCTAACAATTAATACGTTTTCATTTAAATTTAAATCATTTTTTATTTTTTTGTTATAAAATGATGGAGTAAATAATTGCATTAAATTTTTACTTTCCCAGATTGATGTTCTACTCAAAAAACTACTCATTAATGGTAAATTAGAATGATAAGAAATTAATTTAGATAATTTAAAAACACCTGAATTAATAGGGTATTTCACATAATTTTCAGAACCTATATAATAATAAGGCAAAGGAAGAATCGACTGGAAGTTATTCGCTTCAATATTTGATAATGCTAACTTTAACTCATCAGGTAATTGTTCTTTATGAAATAAATTGGATGTTATAGAAATCTTTGATGCCGTCTCTTCATGATATTCAATACTTTCAAAGAAAACAATTGAAGGAATAATTAGAATCAAAAAGCTATTTACAATGTATCTCTTTTGAGAATTATAAATCGAAATGTAATGATTTAGATAGAAAACAGAAATAATCGCTATCGAGAAATAAAAAACCCAAGCGAATCTTCCAATTGCTCTGAATTGTTTTAAAATATTGACATAATCCAATAAAAACTGAAGTTTAAATCGGAATGGAATACACATTGAGAATAATAATATTGCTATTGATGAAATAAATAATAGCTTAATAAAGCTATTCGTTGCAATAATTGGATCTAGAATAAAACGTCTATCTCGAATTGATTTTATGATCGATTTTACAAGTATTAAAACAAAAATTGAAATTGAAAATAATCCAATATACGACAACGTTTCCCAATCACTTGAAGTCGAAATATATTTAGATAAAAAACGATTAATCGAACCATGAGTGGGAACAAATACTGAATTAAATTTCGAATAAAAATTAAAAAAACCAAACGGATTCGTTGTTCTACCAGAATGACTATCCGTTAAAAAAACAAAGAAATTAAATGAAATTAATGGTGAAAATAGACTTAAATAAATCCACTTCATTTTATATTTCATTGCTTTTTTATGACGTTCAATTAAATACTCCAATGTGAAAAAAGTGAAAAATAAAGAAAAAACAATCACACCTAAATATGCATGCACCAATAACCAAAACAATATGAATATTGAAAACAGAAAATAATATCGTCGAGGATTATTCGTTTTTTGAAATCTTAACAACAAATAAATTGCCATCGGAATAAAACAACTCATTCCTAATGCTAGATGACCCGTTAGTCTGAAAATTTGAGGTGATAAGAATGCATATGCTACTGAACTTAATACAGCTAAATAGATTTGAATATTTAATCTTCTGAAAATAAAATATAGAAAAAGAGCACTTAAAAAAATAGATGTTATAATGATTCCGTTTAATATTCCTATTTGATAAAATAAAATACTAGGAAATACTAAAGAAATAACCCTCACTGTCACTGCAATAATTGGAGTACAATCCGTGTAAAGAAAATGTTCCCCATAAGGGTAATTCATTCCTTCAAAATTAATCCATGAAGTGTTTTTTGAAATATAATAACTATAAGTATAATAGTTTTTTAAGCCATCACCTGAAGAACTAAAAAGATGTTCATTTGGATGAAGAAATGTATCGCCATAAAAACAATACAAAAGGAGAAACATTAATACAAAAATGTAAATTACACCTTTATCAATTTTTGAGATCAATTTCATTTATTTATCTAAAATCAATTTCATTAAAATGGCACGTTTCTCTTGAATGTCCAAAATGGCTTTTCTATGATAGATCATATGATAAATATAACTCCATTTAAAAGTCACATGTAAAAAGTACCTTGAATACGAAAAAGCCAATAAACCTGATATTGGAAAAACAGAGAAGTAAAGTAATTTTTCGAATACTGAATTAGCGAAGTAATCAGCTGTGAAATAATATATCACGCCATAATTCAATGGATACAATAACAACCCCATTAAAACTGATAGCGGTGCAATATATTCAATGTCTTTTGTCAATTTCGGCACTATATAATCAGTTATTTTATAGGGGAAAATGTTTATCAATAATCCTAAAACAAAAACTGGGAAGCCTATAAGAATTAGAATAATTGAAAAAATCAATTGTCTAAAAAACATCCTCAATCGAAATCTTCTATCTAAAAAATCTGCTCGAATTTCAAACTTTAATAATTGTCGATTAATGTCTTTTACTATCGTTTTTAATTCGTCAATTTCCCATGGACGTGTTAATTGAATTTCATCCACCTTATCTCTAATGATCTTCAAAAATTGAATCTCCCCTTCTACTCCTTTTTCTTTTTGACGCAGATATTTGGAAGACAAAATCTCTTCTAGATCATCAACAATTGATTCATGTTCTTTACTTTCCGAATTAACAAGAACTCTTTCTAAATTGACTCTAAACTGTTCTGTTAATTTTTTAGCTGTTTTACCATTGTCTTTTCGATAATCTTCAACATACTCTTTCACTGAAATAGGTGAACCAACATGTACTAAAACAGAGCTTCTAAATTTTTCCGCTTGAAGATAATTCAGTCCTACTGGAATAACTCTTAAATTCAATTGACAATTATTTCGACTTTCAGTTTCTAATGCAATTCTCGCTGTTCCCGATTTTAATTCTCTTAAATGTCTTTCTAAAAAACTAGTTCCTTCAGGAAAAACTACCAATGTTTTTCCTTCTTCAAGAACTTTATAACATGCATTAAATGAATCTTGATTCGAAACTCCCTTTATCTTTCCTTCGCCTTGTCGATTTATAGGAATCATATTGAATTTCTGTAACAACCACAACTTGAAAGGAGAATTAAACAATGTTCCCTTCGCCATGAAATGAATGGGTTGTTTACAAGTAAAACCTATCATCATCGCATCCATTAAGGTATTTGGATGATTTGCAATAATGATTAATGGTTCATTTTTTACTGGTAACAATACATCATCGTTTAGCACTTTTACTTCTTTGTAGTAAAAACGTATCCCTATAGAAACTAGAAACTTAAGAAAACGATAAAGCATTGTTTATATTTATAATTCAAATGTAAACATAATCTATTAAAAAGTCGACATTCTATTCACTGTTTCAAGTTAGAAAAAGCATCTTTAATTGAAAGCCTAAATCTTCTAATTTTTCAGTACTAGAAACTCATTACTTATCAAAATATTCAGCAATTATTCCTTTAATTTACTAAATTTGTTACTCAATATTTTGAATGGAAAGTTTTAAAATTGCTTATTTAAATTCCAATAATGGACACAGCGTCTTAGCTTTTGGCAAAGGAGAAGCAATACGCATTGACTCGAAGGTAGATAATCCTGATTCAATTTTGGACGATTTAGAAAAATTTATTCAAAAAAATAAAAACTCTTACCTTTTCGGGTATTTGAGTTATGACCTAAAAAATGAAATTCATAATCTATCTTCAAGTAATAACGATTCAGTTGAATTTCCTCTAATTTACTTTTGGAAACCTCAGTACGTAGTTGAAATGAAAAATGAAAATTTTTCTTATGTGCAAGGAGAAAAATGTCAAGAAAGTTTCGATTTCGTTCAAAATTTTCTTGAAGAAGAAATTGATCAAAATTTCCATCCATATAATTTTAATTTCAAACCGATAATTTCAAAGGAAGAATACATTGAAAAAGTAAATTCTTTAAAAAATCATATTCAATTGGGCGATTGTTATGAAGTCAATTTTTGTCAGGAATTTATTGACGATAATATAGATCTGGATTTTACTTTAGATGCTTATTTCAAATTAAATTCAATAACAAAAGCACCTTTTTCGACATTTTTCCAACACGATGAATTGACAGTTATAGGTGGAAGTCCAGAACGTTTTATTAAAAAACATAATTTAAAATTAAGTTCTGAACCGATCAAAGGAACCAAAAAAAGAGGTCAAACTGAAGAAGAAGATAATCAGTTAATCAATGAGTTAAAGAATGATCCAAAAGAAAGATCTGAAAATGTCATGATTGTAGATTTAGTTAGAAATGATTTGTCAAAAATTGCTTCTAAAAACAGTGTAAAAGTAGATGAGCTCTGTGAAATTTATTCATATGAAACCGTACATCAAATGATTTCTAAAATTTCATGCGAGATTGAATCTTCTGTTACTTTTACTGATATCATCAGAGCTACATTTCCTATGGGTTCAATGACTGGTGCTCCAAAAAAAAGAGTGATGGAATTAATCGAAGAACATGAATCATTTTCGAGAGGTTTGTATTCTGGAACTATAGGTTACATAAAACCAAATGGTGATTTTGATTTCAATGTAGTTATTCGAACATTGCTTTATAATAAAAAGAATAAAAAATTATCATGTTCTGTTGGCAGTGCAATTACAATTCTATCTGATCCAGAAAAAGAATATGAAGAATGCTTCGTCAAAGTTAAACGAATCTTAGACGGAATGAATGAGTGATCTTCTTCAACATATTAAAAAACATTGGGAGCATTTAAAATCTAAAAAAATATTTTTAGCATGCAGTGGCGGCGTTGATTCTATGACATTATTGTCTATTTTCCATTCACTTGATTTTGATTTAGAAGTTCTACATGTAAATTATAATTTAAGAGGTCAAGACTCAGTTTTAGATAAAGAATTGGTTGAAAAAACCTGTCAAAAATTAACTATTCCATTTCATTTATTAGACATTCAACTTCAGGAACAATTAGATGAATTTGGAGGTAATCTTCAAGAAGTAGCTAGAAATGTTCGCTATGATTTCTTTGAGAAATTTAGAACTAAATCTGAGAATAACTACATCGCACTTGGACATCATTTAGATGATCAAATTGAAACTTTTTTCATGCATATTGCTCGTAAATCTGGAATTATGGGTATGGCTTGCATGAAAGCTGAAAACAAACGTTTTATTCGACCTTTACTTTCATTTTCAAAAGATTCAATTATCGAATTTGCGAATAGTAACAGTATTGAATGGAGAGAAGATTATTCAAATAAAACAAATAAATACAAACGAAATATACTAAGAAATATACTAATACCTGAGTTAATCGCATCGATTCCAACGTTGAAGGAAAGTGTCAAACATTTGACATCTATTTTTCAAGAAAACCAAGCATTAATCGAAGAAAAAGTTTCGATTTTGTTGAAGGATATCAAAAAAGAAAATATCATCTCATTTGATATATTTGATTCACTAACGAATGAAGAACGAATTGAATTATTAAGACAGTTAAACCAAAAACCTGGATTATTAATTGATTTAGACAAAATTCGTAATTCACAAAAAGGGAAAAACATTCGGTTAGAAAAAAATGATGATTGTCCTTTTATTTCAATTTCTAGAGAAGAAAATTGTTTTGTTTTTGAATCAGATAATAAACAAATTAATATACCGAAAATACTTTTAAAAAAAGTAAGTTCACTACCTCTTGAATTTTCAAAAAACGAAATTTTCATCGATTCAGCTAAATTAAACGGTGAATTAAAACTTCGAAAATGGAAAAATGGAGATCGCATGCAACCAATTGGTTTAAAAGGAACTAAACTTTTATCTGACATAATTAAAGATGCCAAAATTCCGACTTTCAAAAAGAAAGATATTTTGGTTTTAACGGATCAAGAGACAATCATTTGGTGCGTTGGAATACGAATTAGTTCAACACATATTGCTGATAACCAATCAAAAGAAATTATAAAAATTACGTTACAAAATATTCAAGAATGATTCCATTCCCAATAAAATTTGAAAATAGAGTAAAGAATGATCTTTTCCTTGGAGAAGAATTATTAACGGCTTTGAATACAGAAACGCCTACTTCTGTAAGATTAAATCCGCACAAAACCAAACCAAATTTACCATTTCAAAAAGAGATAGATTGGTGTCAAAATGGATATTATTTAACAGAAAGACCTTCATTTACTTTAGATCCATTATTTCATGCTGGAACGTATTATCCGCAAGAAGCTGGTTCAATGGTTTTAGATTCTATATTGAGACAACTAGATCTACCTGAACAACCTAAAATTTTAGATTTATGTGCTGCACCTGGAGGGAAAAGTACATTAATCGCTTCTTTTTTGGACAATAAGGGAATGCTTGTTAGTAATGAAGTAATTAATTCAAGAGCTAAAATTTTAAGAGAAAATCTATCAAAATGGGGGCATACAAATGTTGTTGTCACAAACAATGATCCTGAACATTTTGAAAAAATTCCAAATTTCTTTGATACAATCGTAGTTGATGCTCCTTGTTCTGGGGAAGGTATGTTTCGTAAAGATCCAGATGCTCGAACAGAATGGACGGAAGACAATGTTCAATTGTGCGCGGCTAGACAAAAAAGAATTGTCATGGATGTTTGGGATTCCTTAAAAGCAGGTGGATATTTAATTTATTCAACTTGTACGTTTAACGAAGATGAAAATGAAGATAATGTAGAATGGTTATTAAATAATTTGGAAGCTGAAATAGTTTCTATTGAATTGAAAGAACCAATACAAAAAGATAGAATTCAAAAAGGATTCTACTGTATTCCTGGAAAAACTGCAACTGAAGGTTTTTATATTGCCGTATTTCAGAAAATTGGAAATGAAAGCAAAAAGAATAAATTTATCAGAAACAATGATTTAAAACTTCAAAAAGATTTATTGGATTGTTCAAAATTTGCAAAACTAGAAACGTGTAATATTTTCAATTGGAATGATAAATTATTAGCTTTTCCAAAAGATTTCACAAATGAATTCCTTCATTTACAAGCAAATTTGCATATAATTAAAATGGGAACAAATATCGGTGAAATTTCAAGAAAAGGTATTATTCCACATGAAGAATTAGCATTCAATCCATTTTTAAGAATTTCTGAAAAAAGTAATAGCATTAACTTAGAAAAAGACTTAGCGCTTAAATATTTGCATGGAGATACTTTTTCTATTAATGGTGCAATGGGATTTCAATTAATCACTTTTGAAAAAGAACCGCTTGGATGGATTAAAAATATTGGAAATCGTTTTAATAATTTATATCCAAAAGAATGGAGAATTAGAATGAATGTTGACCTCGGCTCCGCTCAGTCAACAAAATAACCGAAGGTGACTGAGCGAAGTCGATTGGTGACTGAGCGAAGTCGAAGTCACCTCTTCCAGGCTCTAGTCATTTCTCTTTTCCCTAGAGGTCCGGGTAATGCTTCAATTTTGAATCCTGCAGTTTTAAGATCTCTTTTTACTTGACCTTTAGCACAATAGGTTACCAAAAAACCTCCTTCTTTAATGGATGCATATAATTTTTGAAAAATTTCTAATGACCACATTTCTTCTTGAGCTCTAGGTCCAAATGCATCATAATAAACGATATCGTATTTTTCAGGATGAAAATTCTGGTTTTCAATTTTATTTTCAATTTTAGTCAAAGTGAAATTTGAATTGATTTCATTTTTTTCATTCCAAGTAGTCGAGTGAATCTTAGTAAATACTGTACTATTTTCAGTACCTTTTAAAGAGTCATAATCCAATTGATTCATTTCCTCTATTGAAACTGGATACGCTTCAATTCCATCGTAATCGATTATTAAATCATTTTCTTGAGCATATAAACATGTCAAAAAAGCATTTAATCCCGTACCAAAACCCATTTCAAAAATGGACAGATGTTTTTTGTCTTTAAATGCTAAAATCCCATTCTGTATAAAAACATGTTCTGCTTCTTGTAATGCACCATGATTTGAGTGATAATTTTCATCTAAATCAACAATGTGGATTGTTTTAGATCCATCAGCTGTTTCAATTATCTCTCTTTTCATAATTTCTTTTTACTGCAAAAATAATACAATCATGCTAAACTTCATTAAAAATAAAAACGGCTACCATAAATGATAACCGTTTCCTTTGTGTTTGTAGTCTATAGTTTAAAAACGTTGAAAATCATCATCTAAACTATCATTTCCATCTAATTTTATTGAGAAAGAATTAGAACTCATTTTAGGTTTCACAAATGCTTGTTCTCTTCTTTTTTGGACTATCGCTGGTTTTTTAATTTGCATAGTACTCGGTTTTTGAGAATAAGCAACACCATTGTTTTCAATTTTGAAGAACGAAACTGCATCTTGTAATTCTTCCGCTTGTGCACTTAATTCCTCTGCTCCTGCAGCCATTTCTTCAGCTGTTGCCGCATTCTCTTGAACTACATTGTTCAAGTTTTGTATTGCACTATTTATTTGTTCTGCTCCTGAACTTTGCTCAATACTTGAAGCAGCAATCTCTTGCACTAAATCTGATGTTCGTTGAATATTTGGAACAACATCATTTAACATTTGTCCAGATTTTTGAGCGACATATACACTTTTAGCAGACACTTCATCAATTTCTGTAGCGGCTAATTGTGAACGTTCAGCTAATTTACGAACCTCTGCTGCTACTACAGCAAATCCACGTCCATGTTCCCCTGCTCTAGCTGCTTCAACTGCTGCATTTAGTGCCAACAAGTTTGTTTGTCTTGAAATCTCTCCAATAATTGAAATTTTAGACGCAATCACTTTCATTGAATTTTCTGTAGCAATTACAGATTCTTTACTTTCAATAATATCTGTAGCTGAAGCTGTAGAAATTTTTTCAGTTTGACGAGCGTTACTAGTATTTTGTTGAATATTAGCAGTCATTTGTTCCATAGACGATGAAATTTCTTCTACCGAACTTGCCTGTCCTGTTGCTCCTTCTGATAATTGTTGAGCCGAAGTTGACATTTGAACACTTGCCGAGGCAATATTTTCCGCGTTTACAATTACCTTTGAAATTAAGTCATTTAAAACATCAATTGTTTTGTTCAAAGAATCTCCCATTGTTTTCAAATCTCCTTTTGAATCAATAGAATATTTTTGAGTCAAATCTCCTTCAGCTAATGCTCCAATTACTCTTCGAACTTCTTCTGCTGCTTTTTGAGTTTCTATTTCACCTTCTTTCTGAGCAATTAAAACATCAATCGTTGAATTTAATGAATCCCCCATAAGTTTTAATTCACCTTCAGAAAGTACTGAATATTTTTGAGACAAATCACCATTTGATAAAGCAGATAATACTCTTGTTACTTCTTGAGAAGCTGCTGCAGTTGCATGTGATGCTAGAGTTGCTGCAGTAACATCTGTTGCAATTTTAACTACTTTAACAATTCGTCCCATTTCATCTTTTACAGGAGAATAAACAGCTTGTATCCAAATTTCAGTACCTTGACGTGTAATTCGTTTAAATAAATCATTCTGAGGTATTCCCATTCCTAATTCTTCCCAAAAACGCATATATGCAGGAGAATTTGCAAAAGATGGTTCAACGAACATTCTGTGATGTTTTCCAATAATTTCATTTAAATTATAGCCTAAAGCATGTAAGAAATTTTCATTCGCTGTAATAATATTTCCTTTTGGATCGAATTCAATAAATGCAAAAGAAGTGTTAATTGCATTAACCACTCCTTCAGCAGCTTGTTGAGCAAAGGTTTGCTCTGTATTCTCATATCGAACTCCAATGTATTTAACAGGTTTTCCATTAGCACCTAATACTGGCGCAAACACACCATCCACATAGTATGGCGTTCCATCTTTTTTTCTATTCTTTACAGGTCCTCTAAAAACTTGTCCTCTTCCTACAGTTGCCCACAATTCTTTAAATACAGCTTTATCCATGTCAGGATGGCGAACGATGTTTTGATTTTGCCCCATTAACTCTTCACGAGTATATTGTGAAACTGAACAATGTAAATCATTTACATAGGTAATATAACCTCTTAAATCAGTTTCTGAAACGATGCACATTTCATCTACTAATTTCATTCTGGTATCAATCTCTCTTTGTTGTTGTTCAGAATGTTCTTTTATTTCAACAACATTTGATTGAATTGTGTGCAATGTTTGAACTAAATCTAGTTTAGAATATTTTTCATCCACAATACTATCTAATTTATTTTCAGAGATAGCAGTTGCAAAATTCGAAACAATGATTTGTTGGCTAAAAATATTTTTGAAATGATTGTAAACCCTATCATCAGAAAAAAGTTCTTTTTGTAATGTTACTTTTAAATTTCCATTTGATAAATTTTCAAGTAATTCAACAATGTACTCTTTTTCATTCTTTGACATTCCTCCAAATAATCCCATATTTTTATTTCAGTATAAAATAGTATAAAATAGCCTAGCTTTTTGTTTAATGTTTATTCTGTTTTAATAAAACATTAATTAAACAATATGACGAATTAAGCTAAAACATTTATTAATTCTATAATTTATTCGATGAAAAAAAATCATTTAAGTAATTATACTTATGAAATTGACAAAATCATTTACCTAGAATAATACATCACAAAAACCTAGAATACAATAATTTAACTCAAAAAAAAATCCAATTAATTAAAATTGGATTTTGAAGTATAAAGAAGAATAATATTTCTAAAACGACATAAAATCGTCATCTAATTTATCATCTAAATTTATTTTCACAGAATTACCTTTGTTAGAAGAAGTAGATTTTGTAGACGTAACAGTATTTTTTCTCGGAGCCAGTTTAGCTTCTTTCTTTACTGGTTTCACATAAGAACTCTGTTGCGCATCCAATTTAAAGAATGAAACAGCATCTTTTAATATCTCTGCTTGAGCGTTCAATTCTTCAGCTCCTGCGGCCATTTCTTCAGCAGTCGCAGCGTTTTCTTGGACGACATTATTCAAGTTTTGAATAGCGCTGTTTATTTGATCTGAACCTGAACTTTGTTCTACTGAAGAAGCTGTAATTTCCTGAACTAAATCAGATGTTTTTTGAATACTTGGAACAACTTCATTCAACATTTCTCCAGAACGTTGTGCAACAGATACACTTCGACTTGAAACTTCATCAATCTCTGTTGCAGCCATCTGACTTCTTTCTGCCAATTTACGAACTTCTGCAGCTACTACCGCGAAACCACGACCATGCTCACCAGCTCTTGCTGCCTCAACTGCCGCATTCAATGCTAACAAGTTTGTTTGTCTAGAAATTTCACCAATAATTGAAATTTTGGAAGCAATCGTTTTCATCGAATCGACTGTTTCAAGAACAGATTCTTTACTTTCTAAGATATCAACTGCAGCTTGAGATGAAATTTTCTCTGTCTGTCTAGAGTTACTTGTATTTTGTTGAATATTTGCTGTCATCTCTTCCATAGAAGAAGAAATTTGCTCTACCGAACTTGCTTGATTTGTTGCTCCTTCTGATAATTGAGAAGCTGATGAAGAAATTTGAACACTTGCTGCTGCAATGTTTTCGGCATTAGAAACTACAGTAGAAATTAATTCACTCAAAGTATCTATCGTTCTGTTTAACGATTCTCCCATTATTTTTAAATTTCCTTTCGTTTCAATTTCATAATGTTGTGTTAAATCACCTTCTGCTAAAGAACCTAATACTCGAGTTGCTTCTTCAGCAGCTAATTGTGTATCTAAAGATGCTTCAGTTGCAGCAGTTACATCTGTTGCAATTTTCACCACTTTGATTATTCTACCCATTTCATCTTTCACAGGAGAATATACAGCTTGAATCCAGACTTCTTTACCTGAACGTGTTATTCGTTTGAATAAATCATTTTGAGGAATACCCATGGCTAACTCATCCCAGAATTTAGTATAAGCTGAAGAGTTTGCAAATGAACCTTCAACAAACATCCTGTGGTGTTTTCCTACTACTTCATTCAAAGAATAACCTAACGTTTTTAGGAAATTATCATTTGCTGTAATGACAGTTCCTTTAATATCAAATTCAATAAATGCATATGAAGTATTAATTGCGTTGACTATTCCTTCAGCAGCTTGTTTTTCATATGTTTCTTTCGTTACGTCAAAGCGGATAGAGATGTATTTGATTGGTTTACCATTAGCTCCTAATACTGGTGCAAAGACAGCTTGAACATAGTATGGTGTTCCATCTTTACGTTTATTCTTAACAAAACCTGAGAAAACTTGACCTCTACCGATTGTTGCCCATAACTCTTTAAATACTTCTTTAGACATATCTTGATGTCTAACCATATTTTGATTTTGACCTATTGATTCTTCTCTAGTATATTGTGAAACCTCACAATATTTATCGTTTACATAGGTAATATATCCTTTTAAATCTGTTTCAGAAACGATACAAATTTCATTCATTAAATTCGTTCTTGCATCGATTTCTCTTTGTGCAGCTTCTTGAGCTTCTTTCGCATCTAATAAATTAGCTTTCATTTCTAAAAGTGAGCTTCCTAACTCATCTTTATCACTTAATTTTACTAATTCTGCTTGTAAATTTCCTCTTCCGATTTCTTTTGCAAAATTTCCAGCTTTAGAAAGTGCAATAGCCATTTCTTCTATTGATTTCAACAAACCAACATTATCAACACCCTGTTTTTTAGGTACATTCGCTGATAAATTACCAGTAGCAATTTCATTTACAAATTCAGAAACTATCTTAGGATCTTCTCCTAAAGATTTATGTAATTGTTTCGTAATTGAGTAAGCAAAATATAATGCAATTAAAATACTAATTAATGAAACACCTAAAATTGCAGATTTTGCAGTTGTACCCATTGAATCTGACTCAGAATTAGCTGTAGTAATTATAAATCTATTATTTTCATCAGCCTTCGTAATATTATCAATAACACCTTGCGAAACAGCATCAAAATCAGTATCTAATTGATCTAAATTATCTCTTAAATTTCTTAATTTTACAGCTAATTCAGGATTTGAACCAATTAATCTTAATAGTTCAATTTTTAATTTTACACCATTTTGAAGATTACTAAAATGTTGATTTAATTTATTTTCATATGCTGCTTTAATTTCAACTGATATTTTAGCTAATTCAGCTTTCTGAGTATTAAATTGTTCACCCCACGAATTATCACCAGTTAAACTATCAAACAAAGCTAAATTTTGCTTCATTTCATTCGAATTATTTAATTGTGCAGTTGTCCATTCTTGCCTTCTATCTTCTGTTTCGGCTTCTAAAAGTTCCATCACAATAAACTTATCTCGTAGAATATTGTATTTTAAACCATTAATAGCTTCTTGCATATGCGAACTATTATCAGCATCTAATTCAGTATCATCCATCGAGTTTAACATACTAAAAACAACAACAGAAAGAATTGCTAACAATCCGATAACAACTGAATAACCTAAAATCAATTGTTTTCTAATGGTGAAATTTGATAACTTCATATTCTACTTTTTTTTATAAATACTTATTATTGTTCGATTGGTGTGATTTCTGATGATATTGCTAAATTATCTAAATCTGATGAAGAGAATACCTTGTCAATATCTAATACCATCATAAAACGATCATTTTCTTGAATCATTCCTTTAATATAACCAGCTCTGAATTTTGTTGCTATCGATGGTGACGCTTTAATTGATGACTCATCTAACTCGAAAACTTCTAAAACTGAATCAACCAAAGCACCGACAACAATTGACTCTTCATTGATTTCAACTGTCATTACAAGTATACATGTATTAACTGTATACTCAATTGGATTCATTCCAAACTTAATTCGCGTATCTATAACAGGCAATACCGCACCTCTTAGATTAATTACTCCTACAATAAAACTTGGGGCTTGAGGAACTTTAGTGATTTTAGGAACTTCCAATATTTCCATCACTTTCATTACAGGAATGGTAAAATGTTCCTCACTTAAATTAAATGATAAATAAGATTGAGAATTTCCTGAGAGTTTGTCAGTATTGTTTTCTTCGCTCATATTTTGAATAGTGTTTGTTTTTTTTCAGCAACTACAATCTATAAAGATTTTAGTTAAAACAATAATAACTATAAAAATTGAATAATATAAACATTTATTATTTTTTTTTTTACATTATAAATTTGTCTAAATTTTAAACTTACTGAAATTTAAATGTTTCACATTTATAATGATAAATTTATTTTTTATTAAACAAAAAAAAGGAGTTGTCCAAAAAGATTAATTACGGTTTAAATTTAAACCATACCGATTAAAATACGGGACAAGTTATAAGTAATTTAAGGCAATATAAATTAACTTATATCCAGTTAAATAACAGCTTGTTAATTAAAATTATTTGGGACTTATATGTTCTAATAATCCCTTAAATGGTTTATTTAAAACAAAGGGCGTCCTTTTTGGACACCCTCTCTTTCAATTAAAAGACTATAAACTAAAATGACATAAAATCATCGTCTAATTTATCATCTAACTTAATATTGATAGATGAGTTTCCTTTAGAACTTGAAGTCGTCTTCGATTTTGAAGAATAAGAAGTAGTCGTTTTTTTAGGAGCTGTTGATGTTATTGGTTTTTTAACATTCTTTGCCACTAATTTATCCAATTTAAAAAACGATACAGCATCTTGTAATTGTTCTGCTTGTGCGTTCAACTCTTCTGCTCCTGCAGCCATCTCTTCAGCTGTAGCAGCATTTTCTTGAACCACATTGTTTAAGTTCTGAATCGCACTATTTATTTGATCTGAACCTGAACTTTGTTCGATACTTGAAGCTGTAATTTCTTGAACCAAATCTGAAGTTTTTTGAATGCTTGGAACAACCTCGTTCAACATTTCTCCTGAACGTTGAGCCACAGATACACTTCGACTTGAAACTTCATCAATTTCAGTAGCAGCCATTTGTGAACGTTCTGCCAATTTACGAACCTCAGCCGCTACAACAGCGAAACCACGACCATGTTCACCTGCTCTTGCAGCTTCAACAGCTGCATTCAATGCTAATAAGTTTGTTTGACGAGAAATTTCACCAATGATCGAAATTTTAGAAGCAATTGTTTTCATAGAATCTACTGTTTCTAAAACTGACTCTTTACTTTCTAATATTTCAACTGCAGCTTGAGAAGATATTTTCTCCGTTTGACGCGCATTACTTGTATTTTGTTGAATATTCGCTGTCATCTCTTCCATTGACGAAGAAATTTCTTCCACTGAACTCGCTTGGTTTGTTGCACCTTCAGAAAGTTGTTGTGCTGAAGAAGACATTTGAATACTTGCTGCAGAAATATTCTCCGCATTCGAAACAACTGTTGAAATAAGATCACTTAAAGTGTCAATCGTTTTGTTTAACGATTCTCCCATTACTTTTAAATTCCCTTTTGTTTCAATCGAATACTGTTGCGTTAAATCTCCATCTGCTAATGCCGCCAATACTCTTGTAGCCTCTTCTGCTGCTAATTGAGTATCTACTGTAGATTCAGTTGCCTCTGTTACATCCGTTGCAATTTTTACAACCTTAACAATTCTACCCATTTCATCCTTCACTGGAGAATAAGCAGCTTGAAGCCAGACAGTTTTACCTGAATTTGAAACTCGTTTATATAATCCTTTTTGTAAAATCCCCAGTCCAATTTCATCCCAAAACTTCATGTATTCTGAAGAATTTGAATAAGAAGGATCAACAAACATTCTATGATGTTTACCAATTATTTCATTCAAAGAATACCCTAAAGTTTTTAAGAAATTTTCATTTGCAGATATTACATGCCCTTTTGTATCAAATTCAATGTATGCATAAGATGCATCTATCGCATTTACAACTCCTTCAGCTGCTTGTTTTTCAAATGTTTCTTTAGTAATATCAAAACGAACTGAAATATATTTTACTGGTTTACCATTAGCACCTAATACTGGAGCAAAAACTGCTTGAACATAATAAGGTGAGCCATCTTTCTTTTTATTTTTAATAAAAGTAGAATAAATTTGACCTCTTGTGATTGTTGACCATAACTCTTTAAAGATTTCTTTTGGAGTATCTGGGTGACGAACCATGTTTTGATTTTGACCTAATGATTCTTCTCTAGTATATTGAGAAACTTCACAGTATTTATCATTGACATAAGTGATATAACCTTTTAAATCAACTTCAGAAATAATACACATTTCATTTAACAAGTCGATACGAGCTTGATTTTCTCTATTTACTTCATCAACTTTTTCTTGATTTTCAGCACGAACTCGTTCTTCTTCTTCTTTTTTCAATTGAGCTTGTAACTCGTTATATTTAATAACTGAATCTAACGTTTTTATTACTGTTCCTAATTCATCAGAACTTGCATTTTCAACATCTAAAGCAGCTAACTCACCTTTTGACATACTATGTAAAACAGAATTTACACTGTCAATTTTACCAATGATACTTTTAATAAATAAACCTGAACCAACAATTGCAATTACTAATAATACTAAAACTAGTATCACCAAACCTATTAAATCTTTAGAGAAAAAAGTACCAATTGTCAATTGCATCTTTGGAATCATTGTGACAGCATTCCAATTTTTACCTTTATAAATATAGGCACCATGAGCAGTTGCCCATCCATTTATATAATCAGCAGAATTATATTGACTTCCTGCACTTTCAACTACACCTTCTCCAGCATTCAATTTAGCAGAATCTAAAACCAATGAATTGTCGATTAAACTTTCATCATCCGCATCAATCACTCTATTTTGATTATCTGAAATTAAAATTAATGAAGTTGGTTCTTCAGCTTTCAATTGAGCATAAGCCTCTTTTCTAATTCCTTGAGTTACTTCACCCCAATTTGCGAAATTATACCAAATACCAACTACTCTTCCATTCTCATTTTTAATAGGAGCAGCAAATCCCATTCCATATCCTTTTGAACCATAAATTTTAGCTACATCTTCATTTCTGGTAAAATCAGAATACCAAGCACCACCTTCTGGTCCTGCACCTGAAGTACAAGATTTGAACCATTCTGTAGATGCATAATTTTTATATCGAAGACTTGAAGTACTAATACCTTTTCCTGATTTGTCTAAGGTATTTGTCATTACAACATTTCCATTCAAATCTACAATCATCATTAAATCATACAAAACATAATAAGCAGTCATTGTATTCATGAAGTTTTGAGCGTCTCTTCTTGAAACTGGCGCAGTTGCATCTGCAGTTTTATCAACCAAGCCAACAGCTAAACGATTGTATGCAAATGCTTGTACATCTCCAAAACGTTCATAAAAGTTACGATCAATTTTATCCAAAACTGCATCAGAAGTTCTTTTTGCAATTGCCGCTTTAGGATTATTATACCCTTCTACAACTTTTACTGCTGAAAAATAGGTTAATACTAAAGCTAAGACCAGTGGTGTCGACAATAAAACAAGCGTCATCTTTTGCTTAATTGTCATGTTTTTTAACTTATTCATACTTTGTTTTTTTTCAATGATAGATTTAAATATAACTAATTTTTAATACAGAACATACATTTTGTACATTTTTTTTAGTTAGAATTTATAAACCAATGCCATTCCAACAGTTATTTGTTGCGAAAGCGTGAAATTTCCATTACGATCCATGAATTGCTGAATATTTCCAGTATCTGGACCTATGTAACTTCTTTTCTTATAATTGTCAAATCGAACTTCAGGTTTGATATGTAAATGATCATCAGCTACTTTAATAATACCTGTTAACGTTCCAGAAACCACATCTGTATTTCCAATATATTGAACTCCTTGCGTATTATCTAAATAATCAGCTCTTGCTCCCAAAGTAAATTTGTCAGTAAAAGCATAATTTACATACAATGCTGCTCCACCCCAATTTCTTTTTTCTCTTAATCCGTTATTATTGTAGCCTAACTGTCCTAATACACCATTAATTCCAATATAAAATTTTTCAGTTAATTGAAAATTTCCTACTAGGTCAATTAATTGCTTAAATCCATGTAAAGAATCATTCTTTAATAAAGTATTACCATTTACATCTTTCATTGTTGTTTCATCTCCACCTACATAATTCAAAAATAATTTCGTTTTGTCATTTGCAACAAATGCTAATTGAGAAATAATTGTTTTGTATTTATTATTATCATATAAATTGTCCCAATTATTTACAAGACCAGCCATTAATGTTACTTTTTCAGTGAAAGAATAAGCTGCTTTCGCACCAATATGATAGAATGGTCCATTGTTAAACAAATTGTTTAATGAATAATGAAAATTTAAAGGTGCATCAATTACTTCATACCCAACATGCGTTCCAAATTGACCCGCAGTAAAGACCAATTTTTTGGTAGCTTTCCAGTTGAAATATGCTTGTTTAATTGCTAAAGAAGTCGTTGCACCCAAAGGACCAACAACGTTTCCGTAATTCCCTAAATCGGCATGTGGTCCGAAAACTAAATCAACTACGGCTTCAGATTTTTGATGTGTATACGAAATCTTCGTTTGAACTAGACCTATTTGAAACTGATCCGCTTTTTGGTCAAAAGCTCTTTCATAACCAGAAGCTCCAAGATTAGTTCCATTTTGAGGTCTATTTAGGTTGTGAAAATAGTTAATATCAACATAGCCATTGAAGTTAAATCCTTCTTTAACTTTTTCAGTTGTATCATTTGATTTTGAACCAATGTTTAAAGAATCAATTTTAGCATCTTGCGCAAATCCTGCTGTGCTAATAAACAATGTGTAAAGTAGTGCTTTTTTCATTCGAATAGTGTTTTGTTTAATAAAATGAAGATTGATGATGAGTTATATAAAACAATTCTATCATTCAAACCACAAGCTAAACAATTATAATAAATAAATTAAAATAATCAACTAAAGTGTAAAAAAAATATAAAAATTTAATTTATTCCCATTGAAAAGCATCTAAAGAAAAAGCAAAAAAAGATCTTATAAACTATAAAAATGAATATTACTAAAATGAAATAAAATCTTCATCTAAGTTAATTGTCAAATCTGAAGAATTATTTTTTGGAGAATCTTTTTGCTTCTCACTTTTCAATCTAACTGAACCTTTTTGACTTATATCATTCCTATTGTTTTTGGAAGAGTAATTTGTAAAAGAATTATTTTCAATTTTAAAAAATGAAACGGCCGTTTGTAGAACTTCAGCTTGCGCACTTAACTCCTCAGCTCCTGCTGCCATTTCCTCTGCTGTAGCTGCATTATCCTGCACTACTCTGTTTAAATTTTGAATGGCATTGTTAATTTGATCTGCTCCAGCACTTTGTTCGATGCTTGACGCTGTAATTTCTTGAACTAAATCCGAAGTTTGCTGAATTACTGGTACTATCTCATTTAACATATCACCTGATTTCTGAGCAATATCAACACTTCTTGCTGATACTTCATCAATTTCTGATGCCGCCATCTGACTTCTTTCTGCTAGTTTTCGAACTTCTGCTGCAACAAC
>CANGHX010000031.1 GCA_947453715.1 Flavobacteriales bacterium
TGAATTATGAAAAGTCTATTTTTTACAGCTCTTTTAGTTCTTGGGACGGGAACTTTAGTAGCGCAACCAGAGATTAATGGAGGACCAGTAAATGTTCCTGCGGATGGTATCGTTGATGGGGTTTTTATTCAAGAACACATTCCAACTAAGCGTATGATTCCTTATGAGTTTGTGAGAGAAGCAGATGTTATTTGGAGTAAGAGAGTATGGCAAACAATAGACATGCGTGAGAAAATGAATCATCCGATGTATTTTCCATTTGATGAATATGATGCAGAAAATAACTGGGTAAAAAACTCTTCAAGATGGAGTTTATGGACAGTTTTGAAAACTCATATTTTAAATGGTGATATTCGTGTGTTTTCTCCAGACAATCCTGCTGATTATACGATCAAAGATGGTGATCAATTAAAATATCCAATTGATCCAGAACCTGGTATGAACTTTTATACAGATAGTATTTACCGCGATAAATTATTTTATTTCTTTGGAAGTTTAGGAGCTCAATCTACTCAAGCTATTCCTACTTATGATGGATCAGGAGATAGTGTTATTGTGAAAATTGATGAAAATGGGAATTCTTATGAAGATAAAGTTTATCCTGCTAGAGATACATCTTGGTTTAAAACAATTGATGTTATTCAATATAGAATAAAAGAAGATTGGTTCTTTGACAAAGAAAGATCTGTTTTAGATGTTCGTATTTTAGCTTTAGCACCTGTTGTTTATTCTAAAGATGAACAAGGTCAAATTCAAGGGATGAAAGAATTATTCTGGTTGTATTTCCCTCACTGTCGTTTTGTATTAAATAACTATTTTGTATACAATGATAAGAATGATGCGCAATGGATGAGTTTTGATGATTTATTCTGGAAACGCAGATTCACAAGTGTTATGTACAAAGAAAGTAATGTTTACGACCGTAAGATGGAAGCCTATAAAACAGGTGTAGATGCTCTTTTTGAAGCTGAAAAAGTAAAAGAAGAAATCAGAACTATCGAGCATGATGTTTGGACATTCTAATTCAAATTAAACAATATTTTAAAACGTCTTCAATTAATTTTGAAGACGTTTTTTTTTGTTATTATTTCTAGCCCTGATATAGGTTTACACAAATTAACGTTATGAAAGTAAAAGAAGAAAATATTTATGAATAACGTACTCAGAAAGATTAATCCTTTTCTTTTTAGCACGGTGTTTTAGGAGATTGATCGAAGTGAATTGTCAGCGATAGGAGCTTTAAAAAAGTATGGAATTCAATCTCGCTCGACAGTTGTTGGCTGGTTAAGAAAATATGGTAAATTTGATTGGGAAACACAAACTCCATTGAATATACCAAAAACTCCAGAGCAACGATTAATGGAACTTGAACAAGAAGTTTTATTGTTAAGAAAACAAAAAGCATTTTTAGAATAAGAGGTTGAATCTTCATGTAAAAAAGCGATCATATTTGATAATATTATTTATAATTGTTCTTGTTCCCAAGGTGTTTTTATCGATTCAGGTTATTAAATAAGAAGTGGCGGTAAAGACTTTAAACTTTTACAATCATATTTAAACCAATGCTAAATATGTAATAGAATGATTTAACATGATAATCATTATAAAGCTAATAAAAAGGCTTTTCAAAACGATTTAAAATACAATTAAAAAGTATTTTGCGGTTTGGTAAATTTGAAATTAACCTCAATTTGACTTGTAGTTTTTGAAATTTATTTATTTACACCTTTCACTTTTGCTCTTGTTTGTATAATATTGTGAAATGTAGTAATCTATTAAGTGAGGTGTTTGCAGAATGTATTTTAGTGTTTTGACAAAGTGAATATCTTAAAGTCTGATTAATTATTTTTTTAATAGTTTTAATTAGATTGATTAAGCTTAAACTGTAAAGTAAATGCTCTTTTGTTTGTACTCTATTAGTTTATTGAATAGGTGGTGAGAAGGTATGTTGCCAATTTTTATAATGAAAATGTGAATCCCATTATGATGATAGGTAGATTGTATTTTTAAAGTAGTTTTAATAAATTTCACACCTTGTTTAATCTTAGATGATATTTGCAAAAGGTTTCATTTTCGAAAATTGGGCAAAAAAAAACGGATCGATAAATCGACCCGTTTTGTAATAGTTTTTATTAATTACATAACTACTATTTTCTTAGTAACACTAAAGTTACCTGAGCTAACTTCTAAGAAGTAGCAAGAAGAAGATAGAGGGGTTGTTATATTTAATTTTTGATTAACTTCTGAATTTGTTGCTTCAATCGTTTCAGTGTGAACTATTTTACCTTGAATATCTCTTAAAACAAAAGTAACTGCATTATCATTAGAATGATACATTACATTAATTGCTTGGTTTGTTTTAGTAGGATTTGGATAAACATCTAATGCTAATACATCTGCTTCATTCGCAAATAAACCTAAAGTACCACCAATATTAAAGTTGTCTACATAAAAGTTATTTGAAAAATCTGATGCAGTATATTCGATTTTAAATCTAGTTTGTTTATCGTTTACCCCAGTAGCATATGTAAATGAATAGTTTTTCCATTGTGAAGCTGAAGATGGAGTGAAATCATTTCCTGCAGCAGTACCAGCAGTCAATAATTCAGAAGTAGTTAATGTTTTCTTTAATGTCCATGTTGCACCACAATCTTTAGATGCATATATTTTTACTTTTTCAGTAATATCTGATGTTTGAGCAGCATTAGTAGCATATGCATAATCAAATGAAACTGTTACGTTTGAAGTATTAGATAAATCATAAGAACTTGATATTAAATTATCTTTACTTCCACCTAATCTATTATAATAGTACCAATCATCAGTATAAGCTAATGCCATATTAGTGTTTTTATAATTGTTTAATTTATAACAAGTAGAACTATTGTGTCCTACACCACTAATTTTTGTGAAACGTGCCCAATTGTTTTCTGGATTTTCAATTAAAAAGAAAGTTTGAGAAGTTTCGAAATCATCATTTTTAGGTCCAATAAAATCTGGCCAAGTTGGTGAAACATAGATATAAGCATTTTCTTCAATTACATCCGTACCATTAGAATTAGTTACCGATAATGTTACTTTTTTAAATCCAGGTGTATTGTATTGCACTGATTGAGTAGCAGTAGTTGATGTTGATGGCGTTCCATCTTCAAACGTCCAAACTCTTGAAGTTACAGTCGCTCTGGAAGAGTTATCTGTAAATAACACACTTGAACCTTGACAAACCATTTTCTTGTCAGATTTGAAATATGCTAATGGAGTACATATTGGAGCAGTTGTTAAATCAATACCTGTTGCAGCATGTGTTTCAGGAGTTATTAAATTTGATCTATTTGCAGCTGTATTTGTTATTGCATCTCTCATTCTAGCTGCTTGTCCTTTAGAGAACATTCTAGAACAATAAGAATAATCCATATAGTTTTGAACATTATCTACAACATCATATCCCCAATCACTTGTTACTCCAATTGCAACAGCAGTATCGTTACATGTATTTTGATTTAAATTACATACTAATTGACTTCCAATAGTAACAGGTGTATCTGTTACATGGTCATCTTCACCACAACTTGCAGTATTACCTGGATCATTATTATCTCCCCAAGTGTGACTTAAGTTCATCCAGTGACCGATTTCGTGTGTTAATGCTCTAGAATTGTATTCTGAAGAAGTACCGATTCTTCCAATGTAATCATTTAAAATGATGATCCCATCTGCGTAAAAACGATCTAAATCTACACTTGAAGGATAAAATGCATAACCTGCAACACCTGCAGTACCAATCGTATTTACTACCCAAACATTTAAATATCTAGAACGATCCCATTGATTTTCTTTTGAATAGTCATCACCACCATTTGCATTGTGGGTATAGATATGTTCAATACCATTTGTACAATTTCCCCAAGGATCTTTAGTTGCTAAACGAAATTCAATGTGGATATCAGCTTTAATTGTATCAAAATCAGAAACAATTTGAGTTGTATCAGAGTTTCTTAATCTATAATCTCTATTTAATACTGCAACTTGATCAATAACTTGGGCATCAGATATATTTTCCGAACCGTTTTCATGTAGAATATGGAAAACTATTGGAATAATGTATAATGTTGTATCAACAGTTCCAGATTTTTGATTTAATCTTTGTCTTGTTAATTCATTTTCATGAGCAATTTTTTTCTCAAGATCTGGATTTTGTTTGTATAATTCTTTTAATTGGTGGGTTAAACCACAACTAAAATGCTTGTCTTCTTGCGCAAAAGTTTGCGTCGAAAGAATTGACAATGAGGATACTAGTAAGCAAGTAAAAATTTTATTCATATCGTGTAATTATCTATAAAAACATTTTCAATTTTCCAAAGTTATAAAAAAATCTTATTAGAAAGCAATTTGTTAAAATCTATTGATTTAAGTGTGTAAAAATTTACTTTAAATGTTGATTTTATAATTTGAGCAGTTAAATGGAAAGATTTTTATTAATTTGATTTTTGTTTTAAACTTTTTAAATCAAGTATAAAGTCAATATTATCTTCAATGTGATTTCCGATGACGATAATATTGGCTCCTGCATTTTTGAATTTTATTATGGATTCATAGGTTTTTATTCCTCCACCAACAATTATTGGGACTTCTAATTTTTCTGTTAATGAAATTAACTCTATAGGAACACTTTTTCTAGCACCGCTACCTGCATCGAAATAAATTACCTTTTTACCTTGTAGCACTCCAGCAGTTGCAGTATTGAACGCTATTGTGTTTTGATCTCTTGGGATAGGTGTAGTTTGACTAATATAAGCAACACTTGATTTCGTTCCTCCATCAATTAATATGTATCCTGTAGGAATAACTTCAATATTCATATTAAATAATTCTGAAGCTGATTCAACATGATGACCAATTAAATAATCTGGATTTCGGCCTGATATTAAACTTAGATATAATATTGCATCTGCTTTACCTGAAATTTGATGAGACGATCCAGGAAAAATAACCACAGGGATGTAAGTGTTTATTTTTAAAATGTTTATTGTCTTCTCGAAATCTGATTTTGTAACGGTACTTCCTCCGATAAAGAAATAATCAATTTCAGCTATTTCAGCATTTTTTATTAATTTGAGTATTTCAAATTCTGAATTTGTTTTTTCAGGATCTATTAAAATCGCTATTTGCCCTTTTTTAGAAATAAATTGTTCTAGTATATTAATTTGATTTTTCACAAGGACTTGTATTTATTGATATTATTAAATCATCTTTTTCAAAGATACTTAATTCAGTTGTTAAATTATGATCTGGATTCTGAATTTTTCCAAACCAAAAATTGTTGTCGATCTTCGAAAGGTTCAGCTGTGTTTTAAAGTCTATTTCTTTTCTTCCTGCTAATTTATATAGTGCTTCTTTGGCAGACCAAATTTTGGTTACTTCTAATGTAGAATTACAGTTAAAATCGATCTCTTCTTCTTTAGAAATAAATTTGTGTTGAATTTTGTCAATGTTCTTTCTTTCGTATTCTAAATCAAAACCAACTTCATGTACACTGTTTAATGCTATTCCTACACAATTCTTAGTATGGCTTATAGAAATAAAACCTTCATTTTCTATAAATGGAGCTCCATGATTTCTGTAGTGAATATGTTGGTGACCAAAAATTTCATGGCGTAAGATTCTTGTAGCGACAAATTCTTGTTTTCTTTTTTCATGTTTTATTTCAAAATATCGTTCTTTTTCTGTCTCCGATAAATGATCTAAATATTTTAAAGTTTCAAAATCTTCAAACCACATTAAATGTATAACGCTAGAATTGATTTCAATATTTTCCCGTTTGAATGTCATTTTTTTAAACTTTATACAAATTAAATAAAAATATTAACATGTTTTAGACTTGTATAAAAACATAAAATTTGTGTTTAAAATCAAATCTTTTTTTAAAACTGTTTTTCTAATTTTGTTAATGAAAGTTAAAAAGATTTTGAAATTATTTAAAAAATGTAGCACGTTATGAAATTGATTTTACCTATCTTTACGACCTTTCACGCTAATAATAGTTTAAAAAATAAACTGTACTTATGAAACAAAAACTTACGTTATTGATGTTAAGTCTCTTTATGACAGTAGCTTATAGTTTCTCCCAAGGTGGTCTGGGAACTATAAAAGGAACTGTAAAAGATGAGACTTCAAAAGAACCAATTCCGTTTTGTAAAATTTCGATTATTCAAAATGGAACTGTCAAAGGGAATGCTGAAACCGACTTTGATGGAAAATTTCAAATTAACTCATTAGAGCCAGGGACTTACGATGTTGAGGTTCGAAATGAATCTGAAGGTTACCAAGCTTCATCACTTACAGGTGTGCGAGTATCAGCGAATCAAATTACTTTCTTGGATAATATGGCTTTAGGAAAACCTAAAGTTGGTGAAATTGAAGAGGTGAAAATTGTTGCTTATAAAGTTCCTTTGATCAATAAAGATGGTGGAGCTTCTGGAGCAACTATTACAAGAGAAGACATTTCTAGAATGCCAATTCGTTCTGCAACAGCAGTTGCTGGAATGGTTGGAGGTGTAAATGTAAATGAGAATGGAGACATGAGTGTTCGTGGTTCTAGGTCAGATGCATCATATATTTACATAGATGGTATTAAAGTTCGTGGTTCTTCAAATTTACCAAAATCAGCGATTGAAGAGGTTTCTGTAATTACAGGTGGTGTACCTGCGAATTACGGGGATGTTACTGGTGGTATCGTTTCTGTAACTACAAGAGGACCTTCTGCTAAATTCTTTGGAAGTGCTGAAGTTGTATCATCCGGTTTTTATCTTAAAGGTAAAGATGCAAATGGATATGATGGAAAATCAATAGGTTTAGATAAATATGGGTACAATCTATTTGAAGGAATGTTGTCAGGGCCATTGTTGATGAAAAAAGATTCGACAGGAAAGAAAACGAAGCCATTGTTAGGTTTCTTATTGTCTGCTAACTACACAGATCAATTAGATTCTCGTCCAGTTTTTGGAGGGTTATATAGAATTAAAAAAGATGTAAGGGAAGAAATTTTAGCAAATCCGTTGCGTCCAAATGCTGCTGGTACAGGAACATATTATAATGTAAACTTTTTGAAAAAATCTGATTTCGAACAAACTGCTTACAGAATGAATGTAAGAACTAGTACGTTATCAGGTCAAGCAAAATTTGATGTTAAAACGGGGCCAAATGTGAATCTTTCTTTTGGAGGTTCTATGAACTACAATAAAGGGACATCAGGTTCAGGAGCTTATATGAACACTAATACATTGATGAACTTCAATAATTATGGTAAAACACAATCTTTTGATTGGAGAGTTTTCGGACGTTTAACTCAACGTTTCACTAATGATAAAGAAGGAAGCAGTAGTAAAATTAAGAATGCATACTATACGTTGATGGTGGATTATTCACAATCAAACAATAGTTCATATGATGCTAACTACAAATATAACTTATTTGGATATGGTCATGTTGGTCAATATGATATCACAGCAAGACCAAGTTATGCATGGGATGCTAAAAAATTAGCATATGTTCAAAATGGTAGAGATGAAGTAAGAGTAGATTTTACTCCTTCAACAACTAATTCAGATTTATCTTCAATTACTTCTCAATATTTTTCTATTTATCAAAATAATCCTTTTGGACATTATCAAAATTTAACGCAAATTAATGCCGGTAATGCTTTAAGAAATGGAGATACTCCACAAGATGTATATGGTATTTGGAATAATATGGGAACTCCATACAATGGGTTTTATAAACAACAACAAAATCAATTTCGTTTAACAGGTTCTGGATCTGTAAATATTGGCGATCACTCAATTACTTTAGGTTTTGAGTTCGAACAACGTGTTGATAGATCTTGGGGTAGTGGAGATAAAGGGCCTATTGATATCTGGTCTACTGCTCGTTTGATGCAAAACTCTCATATTAAAGAGTTAGATAAAAACAATGCTACAATAGTTGAAAACGGAAGTTTAAAATATATTAATTACGCTCAATTAAATTCTGGTTATGCTTCAACGCATGATGGAGTTTATGGTGGAGCTTTGAATGGAGATAACCAATCATTTTTTGATTACAATGTAAGAAAGAAATTAGGATTAAATCCAGCAGGAACAGATTATATCAATATTGATGCAATGGATCCATCGCAATTAACGGTTGATATGTTTTCTGCAGATGAGCTTTTAAACTCTGGTAATTCATATGTTTCTTATTATGGATATGATTATACTGGTAAAAAAGTAAAAGGAGCTACAAACATTAAAGATTATTTCACAGCATTTGATGCAAATGGAAATTACAAAAGAAATGTAGGAGCTTTTCAACCAACGTATATGTCTGGTTACATTATGGATAAATTTGCATTCAACGATTTAATTTTCAACGTTGGTTTACGTGTGGATGTATTTGATGCTAATCAATCAGTATTAAAAGATCCTTACTTGTTATATGATGCAAAAGATGTTAAAACAGTTAAGCAAGAATTGGTAAATGATCCTTCAAAAACTTGGATTAGTACTGTTCCTTCTTCTATGGGTGATGATTATATCGTTTACGTAAATGATATCAATAACCCAACTGCAATTACTGGCTATAGAAAAGGTAATACATGGTATGATGCAGGTGGTAATGAAGTTTCAGATTCTAAATTAATTAGAGGAGCAAATGGTATTCAACCATATTTAACGGATGAGTCAAAAGCATTGGATTCTAAAAATCAATTGAATGGTTCTGCATTTCAAGATTACAAAGCGAAAGTATATTTAATGCCACGTATAGCATTCTCTTTCCCAATTTCAGATGAGGCATCTTTCTTTGCTCACTACGATATCTTGACTCAAAGACCAATGTCTAACTTTAGAATGGATCCTTATGCTTATCAATTTATTAACCAAAGAAGTGGTGCAATTATCAATAATCCAAACTTGAAAGCATCTCAGACAATTGATTATGAAATTGGTTTCCAACAAGTATTATCAAAATCTTCTTCTTTGAAAGTGTCTGCTTTCTATAGAGAACAAAGAAATAATATTCAAATGATTAACGTTTTTGATGCTTACCCCGCAACATACAAAACATATGGTAACAGAGATTTTGGTACTGTAAAAGGTATGACTGTTGCTTATGATTTAAGAAGAACAGGTAATATTCGTATGACCTTAGCTTATACGTTGCAGTTTGCTGATGGTACTGGATCTGATAATACATCAGCAAGTGGTTTAATTCAAGCTGGTTTACCTAACTTAAGAGCTATTTTCCCTTATAATTTTGATCAGAGACATGCTTTTGCTTTGAATCTTGATTACAGATATGGTGAAGGAAAAGATTATAATGGTCCAGTAATTAAAGGAATGAATATTCTTGAAAATACAGGTTTAAACTTAGTTTCTAACATTTACTCAGGATCTCCGTATTCTTCTCAAGTTGCAATTACAAATGAAGGAGCAATTAGTCCTCAAGCAGCATCTTTGGAAGGAACAACGAATGGTTCTAGATTGCCTTGGCAATACCGTTTAGATCTTCAATTAGATAGAACAATTAACTTGAAGTTCGGTAAAGATGACAAAAAGAAACAAACATTCTTGAATGTTTATGTGAGAGTAACAAATTTGTTAAATCACAAGAACTTCTTAAGTGTATATAGAGCTACTGGTAACTGGAATGACGATGGATACTTAGCTGCAGCAGCAAGTCAATCTTCAATTCAAAGTCAATTGGATCAACAATCTTTCAGAGATTATTATACTATGAAAATTCAAGATCCATACAATATTAGTTCTCCTAGAACAATTCGTTTAGGGGTTAAATTTGATTTTTAATTCTTAATAACTTAGATTATGAAAAGTAAATTATTAATTTTTACACTTTGCATCTCGGCTATTTGGTCGAACAGTGTGTTCTCTTATATTGGAGATGGTGTTAAGCCTGGTATGCAACAGGCAAAACCAAAACCAGGAAATATTGAGAAATCTGCTCAATGTGCTCCTGCAACTCAAAAATACTTCATGAAATTCAATGATGTAAATGCATTAATTGAAAATGGAGGAAGTATGTTTCAAAACCGTCAGGCAAGAACTGCTGGATATGAGGTGCCAAAAGGAAGTAACCGTTTTGCTATCTACTCTGGTTCTTTATGGATGGGAGGAACAGATGTTAACAATCAGTTAAAATTAGCTGCTTTAACTTTTAGAGAAGGGAATGATTTCTGGCCTGGTCCTTTAGGTACTTTATCTTCTCCTGGAGATTATGACCCTACAACTGTTGTTGGTACATCTGCTATTAGAGATTATGGTGGTGCAACTATTACTCCAGATCAATGTTTAGCATATGATAAGTTTGATACAATCACAAAAGCATTGGTTATTAAGTTTAATAACTGGTGGGAATGTCAACATCAAGGTCAAGGATTAGCAAATGTTACAGTTCATGATGCTGCTGATTGTGATGCAATCAATACAGATCCATTGACTTCGACAGAATGGTTGCAAATTAAAAACTGGCCAGCTTTAGGTGATGCCTCATTGGGTGAAGATCACTATTTAGCTCCTTTTTATGATAGAAACAGTGATCAATTATATGACCCTACTGAAAATGGTGATTATCCTTGGTATGATGACATTGTATCTGGAAGAGATGATATTATCTGTGGAGCTGATAGAAGAGTTTCTTTATATGGTGATGCTACTTTGTGGTGGATTTTCAATGATAAAGGAAATATTCACACTGAAACACAAGGTGATCCAATTGGAATGGAAATTAGAGCACAAGCATTTACTTTCTCAACAAGTGATGAAGTAAATAGAATGACTTTTTTCAATTATGAATTGATAAACCGTGGAACTACTACCTTGTATAATACTTATTTCTCTCAATTTTTAGATCCAGATGTTGGTCTTTATAGTGATGATTATGTTGGTTGTGATGTGAGTAGAGGTTTAGGTTATGCTTACAATGGTGATGATTATGATGAAGATGGTGCTGGTAAATTTGGTTATGGTGAAAATCCTCCTGCAATTGGGGTAGATTTCTTTGAAGGACCTTATTTAGATGCTGATGGATTTGACAACAAAATTTATAATGCACCAGATGCAAATCATGTTTCAGGTACAGTTTCTTCAACATATCCTTATATAGTTTATAGTGCAACTGCTGTTTCAGATGCTATCGATTCAAATGGAATTGTTTATAAAGGTATTGGAATTGGATATTCTGATTCAGTTATTGACAATGAGCGTTTTGGTATGAGAAGATTTTCTTATTTTACAAGTACAGCAAGTTACCCTTATAAAGATCCAGCTACTGCTGCTCAATATTACAATTTCATGAAAGGAAATTGGGCAAATGGTGTTGCTATGACATATGGAGGTTTAGGTCAAACAGCTGGTACAGTTTCATCTTACATGTTCCCAGATGATTCTGATCCTTTAGGTTGGGCAACAGCTGGAGCGATTATTAATAGTACTTGGTCTGAGAAAACAAATTCTAATCCAGCAGGTGATAGACGTTTTGTTCAGTCTGCAGGACCATTTACTTTGAAACCAGGTGCTTTTAACAATATTACGGTAGGTATTGTTTATGGAAGAGGTACAGAAGGAACTGCTTTTGCCTCAGTAGCTGCATTGAAAAAAGCTGATACTAAAGCTCAAGCTTTGTTTGATAACTGTTTTAAAATTTTAGATCCACCGATGGCTCCAAAATTAACTATTCAAGAACTTGAAAATGGTTTAGTATTGATGTTGGATAATCCTTCTTCTTCAAACAACTACAAAGAAAAATATAGTGAAGTTGATAAAATCAACATTACTATGGATACTTTAAATGATGGAACTGTTGTTACAGATGTAATGAAAACGTATAAGTTTGAAGGGTATATGATTTATCAATTAAAAAATGAATCTTCTTCTGCAGCAGATATTGGTAATGAAGATAAAGCTCGTTTGGTAGCACAATGTGATATTCAAAATGGTGTTTCGAAATTAATCAATTTTGAATATGATGAAGGTTTAGGTTTTGATAATCCAAAATTGAAAGTAAATGGTGAGAATAAAGGGATTAATCATTCTTTTAAATTAACAAAAGATGCATTTGCTAGTGGTGTAAATACATTAGTAAACAATAAAACATATTACTATGTTGCTATTGCTTATGCTTTCAACCAATACAAAAAGTATGATCCAAATGATGCTTTATTATTAGATGGCCAGAAAATACCTTTTATTTCTTCTCGTTTGGGATACAATGGTGTTCAAATTAAACCAGTTAGTGCAGTGCCTCATAATCCAACATTAGAAGCTGATGGTACGGATGTATTTGCTGATTATGGTGATTCTCCACTTATTAAACGTTTAGATGGAACAGGTAACGGCGATCGAAATTTGGAATTGACTCAAGATTCTAAAGACCAAATCGTTCAGACTGGATTTTTAGCAGATCCGATTTATGAAAGTAAAGGTGGACCAATCAATGTAAAAGTGATCGATCCATTAAATGTTGCTGATGGTTACTTTGAATTAAAATTTAGAGATTATGTTGCTCCTCAATTGGGTGGTGTAAATTTAAATGGAGCGGATTCTGCAAGTTGGACTTTATACAGATATGATACTGAAGGTGGAAGTTTGTTGGATTCTGTTGTCTCTTCAGTTAATTTAACTGCAAGTAATGAGCAATTAATTCCACAATGGGGAGTTTCTGTTGAAATTAAACAATATAAATATACTGGAAATACAGTGAATTTATTATATACTAATCCTATTACTTCTAGTGTGACTTTTTCAGATTCATCAACAAGATGGTTGTATGGCGTGCCAGATGATGGTTCATTTTTCCCTACAAACTGGATAAGAACAGGTGCTTATGATGCTCCAGCAGCAGATAAAAACACAAGTTTGAAATTCAGAAATCCTTGGTGTTATAAAGATGAAGCAGCAGCTGATATTGAGCGTAAGTATTCTAAAATGGCTGGTGGCGCTGTTGCACCTCATAGGTTAACAGGTTACCAATGTGATTATATGCCTCTAGCGTATTATAGTATGCCTATTACAGATACAATACCTAATCCAGGTCCAGCTCGTACAAATAGTACTATAGCAGCTTTACCAAGTGTTGACATCGTATTGACAAACGATAAATCTAAATGGACAAGATGTCCAGTATTCGAATTAGGTAGAGATCCAAATTTAACTGTTGGTGGTGCACAAGGTGGTGGATTAAGAAAAAGCAACAGTGTAAATAAAGAAGGAAAAGATGATGGAACAGGAACAGGTATGGGTTGGTTCCCTGGTTATGCAATTGATATCGAAACTGGAGCAAGATTGTATATGGCATTTGGTGAAAATTCTTTCTTAGCTCAAGATAACGGAGCAGATATGCTTTGGAATCCAACAGCTAATTTCATGGATAATTCTGGTAATCCTATTTTTGGAGGTCAACATGCTGTTTACGTTTATAGCTACAAACAATTAGAAATTAACAAAACAGCTTCTGTTTATTACGATTTAGGAGCTTATAGTGAGACAAACAACGAAGTTTACAATTTAATGACACAAATTGAAGTAGCTAACAGTGCAGCATTAAAGCGTAGTTTGTATAGTTCTTTAACTTGGGTTGCTAATCCAGTTTTAACACCTGGACAAAAATTGTTAGCTTGTGATGTTACAATTAAATTAAGAGTTAATAAAGAATACAAAAACTTCACTGCTACTGGTAAAAATGGTGGAAAACCAATGTATTCTTGGAATACAAATGCTATGGCTACTAAGAAAGCTGATGCAAATGCATTAGCTGATGGATTGAAATTGATTAATGTTGTTCCAAATCCATACTATGCTTATTCAGAGTATGAAAGAAACAGAGTTGATACACGTGTTAAAATCACAAATTTACCTGAAAAATGTACTGTAAGAATTTACAGTGTAAATGGTAAATTGATGAGAACGTTCAAGAAAGACAGTCAAATTACATCAATTGATTGGGATTTAAATAATCAAATTGGTGTTGCTGTTTCAAGTGGCGTTTATTTAATACATGTTGAAGTACCAGGAGTTGGAGAAAGAGTTATTAAATTCTTCGGTGGTATGAGACAAGTAGATTTACATGGTATTTAATAGTTGATATAAAATTTATAAAAATGAAAAATTCAATTATAACAAAATCTTTAATTTTCGGAACATTGCTTACTAGTATAGTAGCAATGGCCGGAAATGAGGACAGATCTGGTTCTGCAGGTGCACCAAGTTTATTAGTAAATCCATGGGCACGTAGCGCGTCGATGGGTGATGCTGGAGTGGCAAATACGAACGGATTAGAAGCAACATTTACAAATATTGCAGGTTTAGCATTTACAGATAAAACGCAATTAAAATTCAATTATTCAAATTGGATGGGAAGTGCTAATATTGCTTTTAATTCTGCAGGTTTTGCACAACGTATTTCTGATCATTCAGTATTAGCAATTAGTGTTCAATCAATGAATTTTGGAGATATCAATATCACGACTGTTGCTAACCCTGAAGGGGGAATTGGAACTTTTTCTCCACGAATTAATGTTTTTAATGTTGGTTTAGCGAAATCGTTTTCAAGTTCTATTCACGCTGGTTTTAATATGAAAGTAATTTCTGAAAGTATTTCAAATTTGAAATGTATGGGAGTTGCTTTTGATGCAGGTATACGTTACGTAACAGGAGAGAAAGATCATATTAAATTTGGTATTACATTGAAAAATGTAGGACCTACAATGAAATATAAAGGTGATGGTATAGGTAAACAAGCTACTTATGTTAATACTGATCAAACTTCTTCTTTAGAAGAAAGAGTTCAGAATTTTGAATTACCTTCTTTGTTAAATATTGGTGCTTCTTATGATTTCATTTTTAATGAAAACACTAAATTAACAGCGGCTGGTTCTTATACAGCAAATTCATTTTCTTATGATCAATATAGAGGTGGTTTAGATTTCGTAATGTCAAAAGAAAAGATTGCATTCAGTGTGAAAGCTGGTTATGTTTATGAGAAAAATATTTTTTCAGCAGCTAATAGATCAAATGCATTAGTTGGACCAAGTGCAGGATTTTCTGTAGATGCTTTAGTAGGTAAAAACAAAAGTGCTTTAGGTATTGAATATTGCGCTCGTTTTGCAGGAATATTTGGAGTTGTACATACTTTTGGAACAACAATTAGTATTAAATAAAAAGAATTTTATATCTTTGTTAGAACAAGAGAGTCCTTATGGGCTCTCTTGTTTTTGTTTACTTAAACCGTATTGAAAATGTCACAAATTACATATTATACTGAAGATGGATTAGCGAGGTTGAAAAAAGAACTTCATGAAATGAAAACGGTTCAACGACCATCTATTTCAAATCAAATTGCTGAGGCGAGAGATAAGGGAGATTTATCTGAAAATGCAGAATATGATGCAGCAAAAGAAGCGCAAGGGTTATTAGAAATGAAAATTTCAAAATTGGAATTGATTATTTCGAATGCACGTATTATTGACGAATCTACTATCGATACTTCCAAAGTGTTCATACTTTCAAAAGTAAAAATTAAAAATGTTTCTAATGGCATGGAAATGGAGTACACTTTGGTTGCTGAAAATGAAGCGGATTTAAAAGCTAAAAAGATTTCTATGGACTCACCAATTGGAAAAGGTTTGCTTGGGAAATCTAAAGGTGATATTGCCGAAGTTCAAACACCAAATGGAATTATTAATTTCGAAATAATTGAAATTAGCAGATAATGGGTTCAATTTTTTCTAAAATAATTAATGGTGAAATTCCATGTCATAAAATTGCTGAAGATGATAAACATTTAGCTTTTTTAGATATTACACCGCTTGCTAAAGGACATACATTAGTAATACCTAAAATTGAAACTGATTATATCTTTGATATTGATGATAATGAATTAGCGGATTTAGTTATTTTTTCCAAAAAAGTTGCTGTTATGATCAAAACAACAATTCCATGTAAAAAAGTAGGTATTTCTGTTATTGGTTTAGAAGTTCCTCACGCTCATATTCATTTATTACCTATGAATTCAATTTCAGATATGAATTTTTCTGGATCTAAGCTTCAAATATCAAATGAAGAACTAGCTAACATTGCTTCACAAATTAGAAAATCATAAAGCTTATTTAAATGAAATCAATACTTTTTTTGTTTTTTACCTTAGCTTTAATGAGTAGTTTTTCTATAAATGCTCAAACAAAAAAATCAGATTCTTTAAGCATATTATTTATTGGGAATAGTTTTACCCATATGAATGATATGCCTTCTATTTTTAGTAAAATAGCTGTTTCAAAAGGAAAAGTAATTCATGTTGAAAAAAACACTCAAGCTGGAGCTTCTTTTCGAGTTCATACCACTCGAATGGATATGTTTGCTAAGATCAATAGCAGAAAATGGGACTATATTGTTTTACAAGGTTATAGTCGTGAATTAAGTCATCCAAAAGAATATATTGATACAGCTACGATTCCCTATATCAATCAAATCATTGATACAATTCGATTAAATAATGCATGCACTAATTTGTATTTTTACAATACGTGGGGATATAAAAATGGTTTTGCTGAGAGAGAAGATATCAATACGTATGAGAAAATGCAGGATAGCATCATAAGTGGTTATAAGTATATTAGTGATTTTTATAATATTCCAATTGTTCCCGTTGGTATGGTTTGGAAAAAAGTTGTAGAAGCACATCCTGATTTAAATTTATATGTTGAAGATGAAGCGCATCCAAATAGATTAGGTTCCTACTTATCAGCTTGTACTTTTTATGCTGCTTTATTTGACGAAACTCCAGAAGGCGCTTTGACATCTACAATTAGTACAGACAATGCTGATATTATTCAGAAAGCAGCTGCGGATGTTGTTTTGAAAAATTTTAAAAAATACAATTTAGATTTAAATACATCTTCGGTAAAATATTTCAGAACAAAAAATGTGAAATATATGGCTGTTTGTAAGTCAAATTTTCCTAAAGCAAAATCTGTTACATGGGACTTTGGAAACGGAAAGACTTCCAATGAAGCTGTTGTTTCCTACGAATATCATAAACCAGGAACTTATACTATTAAGTTAACTGTAGATGATGAATGTGGCATAAGAACAATTACTAGAAAAGTAACTTACGAAGCCCCTAAAAAGCCTAAAAAACCTAAGAAATCATCTCCTAAAAAGAACCCAACTTCTCAGAAGAAAATATAATAATCTGATTGCAGATTGCAAATGACAGTTTATAAATTTAGTAGATTCTTTTGATTTTATTTAGTGAATATACCTACTATTTTCATTTTTAGATTATCCCAAGCACCTGTTATTAGTTCCCAATATTTAATCATCAAAACAAAGGTAGCTATGAATACTAAAGCTCCAGGAATAGCTTGGTATGGTGTTAATTGATCTGCATATAGATTTTTAAGACCAACTCCAAATATACCTCCGTAAAGTACAACGCAATGAATAACGTAAATAGGAAGTGTGTTTTGCCCTACTTTTAAGAAAAGTGATTCTTTGATATGAAAGTATTTTTCAATGAACATTAAAATCCCTAATACAATTAATACTTGACCAACTCTTCCATATAGCCAGGCATTACTCACAAAATCTAAATCATCGTGAAAGTGAATGGCTTTAGAAATAGAATCAATTGTTCTAAATGCAGTCCATCCAAATAAATTTAGAATTAATCCCATACCAATGAATGTTAATGGGAACCAAGTTTTTTTAACATGTTCTTGATATCTATGAAGTAATGCACCTACCATTCCTCCGTACAATGTGAAAGCTAGCCATGGGATAATTGGGAACACAGAATGTGGGCCATAGAACATGTTTTGAATAAACATTGGTGCATGCAATGGGAAAAATGTATTATGACCAGTTGCTTCTTTAACCTCTACTTCTAAATTCTTTTTGTTAAATGAGTGTAATATAGCTAACTGATGTAAATTAGAATGTTTTGTTTTCTCGAAAAAACCTTTTACCTTTTCAAGTTTGAAAGTTTCTAATTCCTTCTTATTTAATTGATAAAGTAGATATTTCACATCATCATATTCTGTTCGTGTAATTGTATTACTTTCTTTTTTACTGAATGTATCAACTTTCTCAATCAATACTGTAATATTTTCTCGATGTTTGAAAAATGGGTAAAATCCAAATAGAGTAGTACCCGCAATAAAATAATACATTGCTAAGTTTCCTTTTTTAATCCATCTAAATAATCCGTAAATTAAAAGCAAGAAAGATATACCAAAACCTATAGAGTGTAAAACATGAAAGGCAACCATCCAATCTGAAAATTCGCCATGAAAATATCCCCAAATATGTATTAAACTTAATTGCAGTGCATATCCCCAAAAAATCAATTCAAATGAACGCTTAAATCCTCTAGAAACTCTTTTGTTCTTTAAAAAGCCAGCTTCTTTATTCATAGATAATAAATAAACAAATACTAAACCTGTTACAGTAAAGAACATTGGTGCCGTAAAACCTCTTACGAAGTTCCATGCAAAATAGATAGGAGATTGGGAGTTGTGATAATACTCTTGATTTGCCAAAGTACAACCAATAAAATGGCCTTCAAGCATTAATAATATAGCGATAGATCTCGCCATGTCAATAAATTTTAAACGCTCTTTAGGTGCTTTTACAGCACTTGTTTCAATTGTATTTTCACTCATAGTATTGCAAATGTAATGTATTCAACATTAATCTAAAAGATGTTTTTAATATTTACTTCTGAATTTCTGAACTCATAATTAAACGAAGTTCTCCTTCTTGTCCTAACACGTTCAAATAAACAGATTTAACGGTTAAACCTTCATAACCATTGGAGTCAAATTTCATTTTAATTTTCATAGATTCTTTTGGAGCTAATGTCTTTTTGGGTATTTCTAAAAGTGTGCAATCACATGTGATACGAGGTTCTCCAAGAGTGATTTCATTTTCACTATCATTGGTAATTGTAAATTCATGCTCTAATATTTTACCTGACTTAACCAATCCAAAATCAATTAATTGGTTTTTTGAAATAAGTTGAATAGGCTTAATTGAATCTTCAATAAAACTTACACTTTGTATTTCAATCTTACGTTCAATTGCTGCCGCCCTTGAATAGACAGAATTTTTTTGATCATTTGGATTGTCACTTGTTAATTGATTTGCCGTATATTCCCCGAATGGTATTTCAGCAAATTCAACATAGCCACCATTTTTTGAATTTTTATCGATGTAAGGTTTGAAGATACCATTTTGATATTCATATAAATAATTTACCAAAGAACCGATTCGTCGTTTAGTCAAATTTACATTGTAATTTGTTTTTGCTAATGGACTTGCAAACCCTTTTACGGTAACTCTAATTTTTGCACCTTTTTCAAGTTCTTCGAATAACAAGTCACGAAATTGACTCAAATCTTTAACTCCTTGATCAACATATTCAATAAAAAAACTTTCAATATCTTCTTTTGCTTCATCTGCTTTTGAATCTTTTAAACCATTCGAATATTCTTTTTGATATTGTTCCAACATTTGTCGGTAATCAGAATAACTATTGATATAATTTACTTTAGTTGTGCTGTCAGTTGAACGAGGATTAGGAACATCATTATGGAAATAAAGTGTAACGGGTAAACGTTTACTTAATTCAGCCAATGTTTCTTTTTTAGGTATAACAGAATCTGTTGCTTGTTTTTTAATTACGATAGGCTTTAATTGAAAAATATCGGAGCAACAAGTTGGATTTTTACTATACAATACACCAATGCGATTACTAGAAACGTAAGCTGTATCAACATCTTTAAAGAAATACAAATCATTTGCTGAACTATTTATTGGAATTCCAGCATTTGTTGGGGCTTCAAATTGTGAATTGTAACTAGAATAAAAAACGTCATTTCCGCCGAAACCATCATTCCAAGAATTAGAAAAATACAATTTCTTAGTGATTGGATCCCACCAAGGGGTAACATCATTTTCTATAGTATTAATACTTTTTAAAGGTTTAGCAGTTGAAAATTGATTTCCATTTTTTATTTGACTCATCCATAAATCCATTCCTCCAATTGATCCTTTTCTATCTGAAGAAAAAATTAATGTTTCAACATTGTCGATTAAAGCGATGCAGGGCATTGTTGTATTTGCATCATGTTCATTTATTACTTCGCCTAAAGAATCGATGTTGCTCCATTTTTCATTTTCATATTTCGCAACCATTATTTTACATCTATAATTGTAGCTATCTTCTCCACATAAACTGAAGTAGAAGCGTTTTCCATCCAATGAAAAAGTTCCATTTCCCGTATTTAAATTTTCCTTCAAAAGAGCTAATAATTTTTGACTTTGTTCTTGATCCGCTCCTTTTCTTTCTGAGTAATAGATATTCGTTTTGTATTCGGTTGCGATGACTTCTTCATTTTCATTAATTGAATCTGGTCGCAATGATGAAAAAATCAAAAGATTGTTATAGATAATATGGCCGAATTCTGCGTTTTTAGTATTTACTGTTTCTGGTAAAGAATGGATAGTTACACTCGAAGTATCTTTTAATGCTGACTTAGCCCAAAGACAAGATTCGATTTCACGCTTTGATTTTAAATAGATGTATGCTTTTTTATCCTTGGAAAATTTCTTTTTTACTTTTTTAAATGTTTCTAAAGCTTCATCATATTTTCCATTTTGTTTTTGCATCAAACCCAAATAAAGCAAACTATTTGGATAAATATTTCCTTCTTCTTTTGAATAGACTTTCGCATACGCAAGCTCAGCATTTCGGTAATCTTTATATGATCTCAAACATTCAGCATAGTTCCATTGAATAACAACAGAATTAGAATCTATTTCCATTGCCTTTTGGTAATATTCGAGCGCATAAATATAATCGCCTTTTTTATATTGTTGGTCGGCAAATTTCAAATATTTAGCTAGCTCATTTTGAGAAAAGAGCGAAGTGGATGCCAAGAAAAAAATAACAATTAAATATAATCTGGACATATTCTGTGCACTACTTTTTTGGGTTTAAAACTAAATATGATATAACGAATGGCAATCTCGAAACCTCCTCTTAAATTACTTGCAGGAACTAATTTGGAAACATTGATGTCATAACTTAAGCCTGCAAACCAATTTTGATAATCAATTCCAGCGGTTAAATAAAATGCATCTCTATTCCTGAACCAAAGTCCGGCATAAACTGCACGATATTCCCTGGGTTTGTCAATTAATGTATATTTAACTGAAGAACCAACAACTATTTCTTTGTACTTTCCTTGAAAATTAAGTTGAATAGAAGGAAGTAAATTCAAATCATAATTTATTTTTTTTACACCTTTTATCGAAATACATGTTCGAACATCTCTTTTTACGATTTCATTATAAAATCCTTGATTCGGACGATTTATGTTATAAACTCCAATTCCGCCTGATACTTTTTGAATATCGTCGATTTTGTATTCGTAAATAGCGCCTGCACCAATTGATAAATTGGTGTTTCGTTGTGAGGTATAGATTTCGTTTGTCGGTAGAGTAGGGTCGTAATTAATTCCATTATATTGATTGTCAAAAGAAAGCAGATTGAAATTTACTTGTCGGTGATTAACTCCAATATTTAATCCAGTTCTTAAAACATGCTTTTCATCTTTCGTTAAATTTAGTTTATAGGAAATATTGGATTGAAATTCCACCGTTTTAAACTTTCCATCTCCAGTTCCATCATGAAAGAATAATAATCCGATACCAATATTTTGAAATTTATTTAGTTTTAAATCACTAGAAAAATTGAATGTTGAAAATGGAACGGTGACACTTCTCCATTGATTTCTATAATTTGAAATAAAGCGATAATCTCCTTTAAAGTTACCTGCGTTAGCAGGATTTTGAAAAATTGGATTGTCATTGAATTGCGACCAATGGATATCCTGAGCCATCGTATAATTTCGAACGATGAAAAATAATATCAGTAAATACCACTTTGGTTTTAGCATTCAAAAAAGTTTTCATGTTGAAATTACAAAAAAAATATCAAAAATTAACTTTTAGATAATAGGAAATAGAGAATAATAACTGCTATTATGATGTAAACGAACTTTTTAGGATCTTTATAAATTGGTTTTTTTGGTCTTTTAGTCAATAATTCGTAGTCGTGTGAAAGACGCGAGAAATCCTTATGACGTTTAATTTGTTCGTCAGTAGGAATTGTATTTTTCTTCTCTTTATTTACACTAAACTTTCTCATTTCTTATCCTTCCAATTAAGGTTCATTTTTTCTAATATTCGATAGACTTTCATTTTAGCATTTGCTTCTGTAATCGAATAAATTTCAGCAATTTCTTTAAAACTTAATTCTTGAAAAAAACGAAGTTCAATTAAATCTAATTGTTCTTGTCCAAGTTTATTAATCATTTCCATCAATTTTCCTTGATCTTCAAGTGACATGTATGAGCCAATTTCAGCTTCTTCTAAAATACTTATAAATTGGCGTTCTTCAATTTCAATTGTAAACTCTTTTTTATTGTCACGGAAAAACAAGTTTACTTCATTTTGGGCTATTCTGTACAACCAACTAGAGAATGGCATCCCTCGATCTTCGTACTTCGAAATGTTTACCATTGCTTTCATAAATGCTTGTTGCGATAAATCACCTGAAATAGTTTCATTTCCTCCTAAACGTCTAAAAACAAAACGGAAAATACAATCAAAGTAACGTTCATAAAGTTCACCAAAGTACTTTTGATTCGTTTTTGATAACTGAATTAATTCAGAATCTGATAAAGATTTTATGTTTCGTTTCTTAAACAAGTTTTATTCTTTTTAGATGTAATTCAGGTTTTTTGAAAAGTAACAAGTTCTTTTGATAA
>CANGHX010000032.1 GCA_947453715.1 Flavobacteriales bacterium
ATACTTCTATTGTTGTTGAGTTTTCCAACAATGTTGCTTTCAATTTATGTTGGCTTTGATATGCCGATTGAATTTTTCAAAACGACAGGTCAACAAATGCCTTTCAAGATAGAAGTATTTATGATTTTGGGTATTCTTTATTTTGTCATCATTGTCAGAAGAACCGTAAAAAGATGGATGGGTGCTAAAATGGTAAGCGCTGTCAATCGTTTTAAGTGGAATGTACCCGTTAGTAAAGATCGAAAAAAACGTGTTTTTGTCTACTTAGGTTTGGAAGCAATGTTGATGACCTTTATGGCTTTGGCTTTGTATAAAACTTGTTATGAAACATGGTTGATTGCTTCAGCTTTGGTTTTTGGATCAATTGATTCTGTTTTGTTTTTACTGTTTGGTCAATTAAAAAACATTTATCGAATTGGGATTACAAAACAAGCCTTGGTTATTGCAGATCGTGAAGTGAAAGTTTTATATTTCTCAGGATTAAGAGAAGTTACTTTGCATTCAGATTCTATTTATTTTGATTATAAAGATGATTTACAATTAACGTTCCCTAGTAATTGTATTTCAAAAGAAGATCGAGAAGATTTTAAAGTTCAATTAGAAGCTCAAGTGAATAGAGATAGAGTCTTTTTCTCAGAAAGCTTTAAAAATATGTAAGATAAAAAAGAGTTGTTCAGTTTGTTCAACTCTTTTTTTATATATCAATTTATTGAACAGTAAGTGTTAAAAAAGCTTCATTTGTTAAGCCATTTTTACTTGTCAACTTAAATTTTAATGTGACAGTTTCATCAGAAGTTGAGCCAGCTATACCACTGTAATCATAACTATAAGTGTCTCTTTCGCTTTTAGACAAATCTTTCGAAAAAACTTCTACGGTTTCGCCATTGTTTACACTTTTTGTAATTGATATCTTACTCAGATAATCTCTTGTTTCTGATTTATAAGCATCAATACCAATTTTATAAGTAGAATTTTCTATTACATCACTGCTTGATGAAATATATTCAGAACCTGATTTAAATTTAATACTTGGAATTTTGCCTTGTTCTTTTTCGCATGATGTGATAAAAGTGGATAATAGAAGGAATAATAGGAAAATTTTAGAGAAACCTTTCATTTTTAGTTGTTTGTTTAATTACAATTCAAATTTACAACCATTTCAGTTATTATCAAAATCCTTTTATTGTTTTCTGAATTCCTAAAAAAATGTTAAATAAACAATTTAGCTGTAATTTTTTAGATAGTTGTGCGTTCTATAGATATAAACCTCAAAAGCGGTTAAGAAATTAAAAAGCATAGAGTTAGTTTTTTCATAAGTAGTAGTTTTAGGTAAGAAAGAAGAGAGAAATGCCAGTTTCTCTCTTTTTTGATTTTAAATACTTGTATTTTCAAAAGAAACACCTCCTTAAAACTAAGAATCTCGATTATTTCCTTTAATTTTGTGGTCGCTTTAAATTTAAGCGAACAAATCTGTTTTTTTAACATTATGAAGAACATACGTAATTTCTGTATAATTGCACATATTGACCACGGTAAGAGTACATTGGCTGACCGTTTATTACAAACAACTGGTACTATTTCTGACAGAGAAATGCAAAACCAAGCGTTGGATGATATGGACTTAGAACGTGAACGTGGTATCACTATTAAAAGTCATGCAATTCAAATGAATTACAAACATGAAGGACAAGATTATATTTTAAATTTAATTGATACTCCTGGACACGTGGATTTTTCGTATGAAGTTTCTCGTTCGATTGCTGCATGTGAAGGAGCTTTATTGATTGTAGATGCATCTCAAGGAATTGAAGCGCAAACGATATCAAACCTTTATTTAGCGATTGAACATGATTTAGAAATTATTCCAATTTTGAATAAAATGGATTTACCTGGGGCAATGCCTGAGGAAGTTTCTGATCAAATTATAGAGTTGTTGGGATGTAAAATGGAAGATATTATCCAAGCTTCAGGTAAAACTGGTTTGGGTGTAGATAAAATTTTAGATGCAATTATCAATAGAGTTCCAGCTCCAAAAGGGGATGAAAGTGCTCCTTTACAAGCGATGATTTTTGATTCTGTATTTAATCCTTTCAGAGGGATTATTGCATATTTCAGAGTAAGAAATGGTGTATTGAAAAAAGGAGATAAAATTAAATTTTTCAATACAGGTAGAGATTACAATGCGGATGAGATTGGGGTATTAAAAATCAATCCTTCTTTACATCCTAGAAATGAGATTAAAGCGGGAGATGTTGGTTACATTATTTCTGGAATTAAACAAGCAAACGAAGTAAAAGTAGGGGATACGATTACTTTATTTGATAATCCTTGTCAAGAATCTATTAAAGGTTTCGAAGATGTGAAACCAATGGTATTTGCTGGTATTTATCCAGTTGATACGGAAGATTATGAGGAGTTGAGATATTCAATGGAGAAATTACAGTTAAATGATTCTTCTTTGGTATTTGAACCTGAATCATCTGCTGCATTAGGATTTGGTTTCCGTTGTGGATTCTTAGGAATGTTACACATGGAGATTATCCAAGAACGTTTAGAACGTGAGTTTAACATGACGGTTATTACAACTGTTCCTAACGTTTCGTACTACGCATACATGAAAAAAGATGTAGATGTTCGTTTGATTGTAAACAATCCTTCTGAATTGCCTGATCCTTCAGGAATGGATAGAATAGAAGAACCATACATTAAAGCACAAGTTATTACAAAATCTGAATATGTAGGAGCAATTATGACCTTATGTATTGAGAAACGTGGTGAGCTAAGAAATCAAGTTTATTTAACACAGGATCGTGTTGAATTAACGTTTGAAATGCCTTTAGCAGAAATTGTATTCGATTTCTACGATCGTTTAAAATCAGTTTCTAGAGGTTATGCTTCATTTGATTACCATCCTGTTGGATACAAAGAGTCTGATTTAGTAAAAATGGATTTATTATTAAACGCAGAACAAGTAGATGCTTTATCGGCATTGGTTCACAGAAGTAATGCATTTAATTTAGGAAAGAAATTGTGTTTGAAATTGAAAGAATTGATTCCAAGACAACAATTTGAGATTCCAGTTCAAGCTGCAATTGGAGCAAAAATTATTGCTCGTGAAACTATTAAAGCATTACGTAAAGATGTTACCGCAAAATGTTATGGTGGTGATATTTCTCGTAAACGTAAATTATTAGAAAAACAAAAAGAAGGGAAGAAAAGAATGCGTCAAGTTGGACGTGTAGAAATTCCTCAAGATGCGTTTATGGCGATTTTGAAATTGAATGATTAAGATTGAAAAATAAAATATAGCATAAAAAAATCCGGAAGTTCTTCCGGATTTTTTTGTTTTAATCTATTTAGAAAATATTATCTAACCCAATACCAGATTATCGAAGGATGACCGTTCCCACTACAATTCATATATGGTGCTGGATTCCAACCTCCATTATTTGTAATGAGCGTTCCCCACCAATTTGAATTGGGATCAATACTAGTAGTGATTAAACCGGCAGCAGCAGAACTGTAATAGGGCATTCTTTCTTCAAGACCATCGTCACAATAATTCCATGTACCAAATTTAGAATTTAAGATAATGTTGGTATTGTTATTAGAGGTACTTACAAAACTATAATTTGAATTTGCTGTCCAAATACCTCCCCAATCACCTCTTGTTGTTGCATCGATCATATATTGAAATCCAATCGAGCTTTTTTTAATGTAATCAGCAAATGAAATAATTGAATAATTAGTATTGATACTAGGTGAATTATCATTACTTAAAATAGCGTTTCCACTTGTCCAACCATTAAAATCAGCATTTGTAGCAATAAGAGTCCATCCACCTCCATCAGTTGTCATATCTGCATAAATTTGGAATGGTAATCCACTATTAATATTTTGGTTTTTTATCCAATATAAGCCATCTATTGAAGTTGGATAACCTTGTTTAATCGTATAGGCATTTATTGATGCTGTTGCAGAACTAAGTCCGTCATAATTCAATGGAGCTGAATTAACCCAATTACTTGAAGTGCCTGTTAAATCAAAATTTGTTAATGTTCCGCTATTTGCATTTGATGTTTGATCATTTAAGGTTGTAATTCCAGTATTTGTTCCTTCAGGTATTCCTTGATTAAATTGATAATAAGAGATTAAATTTGATTCGTTACCTAATAATTCGTGATTCATTGAATTTTGAATTTCTATAGCTGTTTTTGCAGTATTCCAAATTCTTAATTCATCAAATATAGCATCAGAATTAGGATCTCCTCCCCAATTACTTTTTCCAATGTAACAGTTATTTCTAATGATATTTACTGGTGGCGTTGTAAACGTATGTGTCCCAGATGCATTACCGTTAATAAAAATTGTGCCGGTAGTTCCATTCAAAGTTGCAGCAATATGTGTCCAAGTATTTAGAGGAATTGTTTGATTTGCACTAAATTGAGTTCCTTCAATATATAAAGCTGGTTTACCACTTGTACCTTCGGTGTAAGCAAGAAGTACGTTGTTTGAAGCAGCTCCATTTCCAAAATCTATAATTCTTGCCCAATTGCTAAAACTTTTAGCATAAACCCAACATTCAATTGTAAAATCACCATTAAAGTAAACGTTTGGATTCATCTGAACGTAATCATCATTTCCGTCTAAACTCAAAGCATTTAAACTTCCATTAATTAAATTCACTTCTTTGCCGTTCTTATCAACTCCAGATATTCCAATTGCTCCATTTTTATTTACATAATTAGAACTTGCACTTGTTAATTGGCCGTTTTTAGTAATTCCTTGCGAGAAATTGACATAGCTTATAATTAAAATCAGAAGCGATAGATAATATTTGATTTTCATATTTCTGTATTTTAATAATAATAATCAAATTGTATTCTATCTCCATTAGTGATCGCATAAGCCCCGTTATTTGCTGGGATATAAGTTAATGTAGTTCCTGATATTGAATAAGCAGTATTACTTATTCTAATTCCATTAATGTACATTTTAACTTTACTATTAGCTGAAGGCGCTTGTGATAAAGTAAAATTTGTTTGAGAATTTGATCCTGATGCTTCATCTGCGACTTCTCTTACTAAACTCGAAGAGGGAGTAGACCATGTTAAACTTCCATTTCCATCAGTTGTTAATACTTGACTAGCACTTCCATCAACGTTTGGATATGTAATAGTTCCAGCTTTTATTTTACCGCTTGTTTTTACCGTATCTATGCTCGTATTTCCTAATTGAATAGTATTACTAGTTGTTACGGAAGCATTATAACCAATTGCCGTAGCATTTGTTATAGAATTTAGAGTTGTATTAGCATCTTTACCTATAAATGTGTTTTGAGAACCAGTTGTTAATGAGTTACCAGAATTTGAACCGACACTTGTATTTTCATCGCCAGTTGTTGCAATTAATGCATGATTACCTAGACCAGTATTATGCGTCCCAGTTGTTAAGTTCATCATAGCTTCTGCACCTACAGATGTATTTGAAGTTCCATTTGTAAGAGAAGGAAGATTTAAATATCCTATAGAAGTATTGTTGTCAAATCCAGTTCCAGAATATGAATTCATAGCAGCAAATCCAATAGCAACATTTCTTGATCCTGTTCCAGTACCCATAACCGTTCCAATTGCAATATTAGAAGCATCATTACCAACTCCTCGTCCAAATCTTATATTATTAATTGAAATGTCATTTGTAAAACTTGCAGTAGTACCATTTAAAGTGCCTCCAATCGTTGCATCGTTAGATGTTTTAAAGGTTCCATCCACATCAAGAGTAGCAGTTGGGGTAATGAAATTAGCACCAATTGCTACTTGGCCATTATTATCTATAAAAAATCGATTACAACACCCACCTTGTAAAATGAAAAAATTATCACTTCCATTATTGTTTAAATCTGTTCCAAAAGTCCAATTTGAATTTGTTGCGTGCATTGTAATATCACCGTCTATCGAACCACCAGTCAATGGTAGATATGTGCTAGAAATATCAGATGCTTGTAAATACGTATTTCCATCAACAGTTCCATCTGCTTTTAAAAATTGTGATGCTGTCCCTCCAGATTTAATGAATTGATTAGCAATAATATTACTTGTAAATGTTGCAGATTGATCGGCATTTAAAGTCAAAGTGTTTTGTCCAGCAGAACCTAAAATCAATGTGTTTAATTGTTCTGCTCTTAACATAATACTACTCCCGGTATTGAATTGAAGAAAACCTGTCCTAATACTTTCGTCTGCATTATAAGCTGTAATATATCCATTATCATTTTTCATTCTCAAAGCTTCACCATTCAATGCAGTTATTAAGCCTGTTGAAATTGTAGTGCCAGCTATTGAAGCGTTTCCTCCTATTGAAGTATTTCCTGTAATTGTAGCATTTGCACCAATATTCATTCCACCAGTCAATGTTGCAGATTGATCAGCGTTTAAAGTCAACGTATTTTGACCTGCAGAACCTAAGATCAACGTATTTAATTGTTCTGCTCTTAAAATTACATTACTTCCGCTATTGAATTGCAAGAAACCTGTAGCAATGCTTTCATCCGCATTGTAACCTGATATATACCCTGAATTATTTTTTAGTCTTAATGCTTCTCCATTCAATGCAGTTATTAATCCTGTTGAAATTGTAGTGCCTCCTATTGTAGTGTTTCCACCGATTGAAGTATTTCCACTAATTGAAGCGTTTGCACCAATATTAATTCCACCTGTTAAAGTTGCAGATTGATCCGCATTTAAAGTCAAAGTGTTTTGTCCAGCAGAACCTAAAATCAAAGTGTTTAATTGTTCTGCTCTTAATATTACATTATTACCACTGTTGAATTGTAAAAAACCAGTAGCAATACTTTCATCTGCATTGTAACCTGAAATATAACCAGAATTATTTTTCAGTCTCAACGCTTCACCAAATGTTGATTTAATATTACCCGTTAATTCTCCACCTGTTAATGGTAAATATAAACCATTTACATCAGATGATTGAAGATATGTATTTCCATCAATTGAACCATCTGCTTTCAAAAATTGAGAGGACGTCCCTCCAGATTTTGTAAATTGATTGGCTGTAATAACTCCGTTTGATCTTAAAGTAATTATAGAATTACCACCCTTGTTAGCGTCTGTGATTTGAAGTCCACTTGAAAATCTCATTGTACCATAACCATCATTTAAATCAACAAAATCTCCATCATCTGATAATACTAAACCTTGTCCTGTTATTCCAGCAGAGTTAACAGTTGTGTTACCAGAAAAACTTGCAGTTGATAAACCTGTAATTGTACTATTAAAGTATCCAGTAGAAGCGTTTAATGCTTGACCATTAATATTACCTGCAGCTGTAATATCACCATTACCAGAGATTCTAAAAATTTCTGAGGAAGAAGAATTATCATTTGCTGCATAAAAAATATTATTAGCAGAAATTCCTGGCAATTGAAATCTTAATGTACCATTATTTATTCCAAAACCATAGAATTCATGATCGTTTGATGCATTTTCAAAAAGTACAACTCTTCTATTTTGAACAATGTTGTTTAAGAAAAATTCTCCTCCAACTGAAGTGTTACCTGAAAAACTTGCTGTTGAATTCCCTATAATTGAACTTGAAAATGTACCGGATGTTGCAGATAGGGCTAGTCCATTAATATTACCTGCAGCTGTAATATCACCATTACCAGCAATTCTAAAAATTTCATTTGAAGAAGTAGAACCTGTACCTGCATAAAAGACATTATTTGCTGTGATATCTGGTAATTGATATCTTAAAGTACCGCTATTAATTCCAAAACCATAATATTCATGGTCATTTGAAGCATTTTCAAATAATTGAATTCTTCTATTCTGAATAACATTGCCAAATGATAATTCTCCTAATATACTTGTATTACCACTTACAGAAATATTTGTTCCATCATTTGTTAATACACTATTTGCAACCCAGTCAGTTCCATCATTTCTCAATGTTTGGTTTGTTGTGCCACTTACAAGAGGACCAACAGGGCCTTGAATTCCTTGCGGACCAGTTAAATCAGCAGTTGTGAAAGAGCTACCATCGGAATAGTTTAGAGTGAATGTTCCGTTTCCATTGTCAGTAGTTGAAGTAATTCCATTTCCGTCAGCACCATTGTTTCCATCGATTCCGTTGTTACCATTTAGTCCGTCTGCTCCATTTGCTCCATCGTTTCCTGGATTTCCTTGTGGACCTGTTAAGTTTGCGGTAGTGAATGAACTTCCATCTGTATAGTTAAATGTAAAAGTTCCGTTTCCATTGTCAGTCGTTGAAGTAATTCCATTTCCATCAGCACCATTATTTCCATCGATTCCATTGTTACCATTTACTCCGTCTGCTCCATTTGCACCATTATTTCCTGGATTTCCTTGAGGCCCTGTTAAGTTTGCTGTAGTGAATGAACTTCCATCAGTATAAAGTAAAGTAAAAGTTCCATCACCATTGTCTGTTGTAGAAGCGATACCATTTCCAGTTACCCCTTGAATACCTTGTGCTCCAGTTGTACCAGTAGCACCAGTTAATCCTTGTATACCTTGCGGTCCAGTAGCCCCAGTGTTTCCGATTGGTCCTTGTGCCCCAGTAGCTCCAGTTGGACCTGTTAAATTAGCAGTTGTAAATGAACTACCATCTGTATAAAGTAATGTAAAAGTTCCATTTCCGTTATCTGTTGTAGAAGCGATTCCATTTCCTGTTAACCCCTGAATACCTTGTGCTCCAGTTGTACCAGTAGCCCCAGTTAAACCTTGCGGTCCAGTCGCACCAGTGTTTCCGATTGGCCCTTGTGCCCCAGTAGCTCCAGTTGGACCTGTTAAGTTTGCTGTAGTAAATGAACTACCATCTGTATAAAGTAAAGTAAAAGTTCCATCACCATTGTCTGTTGTAGAAGCGATACCATTTCCAGTTAACCCTTGAATCCCTTGTGCTCCAGTTGAACCAGTAGCTCCAGTTAACCCTTGTATACCTTGCGGTCCAGTAGCTCCAGTGTTTCCGATTGGTCCTTGTGCCCCAGTAGCTCCAGTTGGCCCTGTTAAATTAGCAGTTGTAAATGAACTACCATCTGTATAAAGTAATGTAAAAGTTCCATTTCCGTTATCTGTTGTAGAAGCTATACCATTTCCAGTTAAACCTTGAATCCCTTGCGTTCCAGTAGCACCTGTATTTCCAATTGGCCCTTGTGCTCCAGTTGAACCAGTAGCTCCAGTTATTCCTTGTATACCTTGCGGTCCTGTAGCACCTGTATTTCCGATTGGTCCTTGTGCCCCAGTAGGACCTGTTAAGTTTGCAGTAGTGAATGAACTTCCATCAGTATAAAGAAGTGTAAATGTTCCGTTCCCATTATCTGTAGTTGAAGCAATTCCATTTCCTGTTAAACCTTGAATCCCTTGTGCTCCAGTATTTCCAATTGGCCCTTGTGGTCCAGTTGAACCCGTTAATCCTTGTAAACCTTGAGGCCCAGTTGAACCAGTAGCTCCAGTTAAACCTTGTATACCTTGCGGTCCTGTCGCTCCAGTGTTACCAATTGGTCCTTGTGCCCCAGTAGCTCCAGTTGGCCCTGTTAAATTAGCCGTAGTGAATGAACTTCCATCAGTATAAAGAAGTGTAAAAGTTCCGTTTCCGTTGTCAGTAGTAGAAGCTATACCATTTCCTGTTAAACCTTGAATCCCTTGTGCTCCAGTAGCTCCAGTATTTCCAATTGGTCCTTGTGCCCCAGTAGCTCCAGTTGGACCAGTTAAGTTTGCTGTAGTGAATGAACTTCCATCAGTATAAAGAAGTGTAAAAGTTCCGTTTCCGTTGTCAGTAGTAGAAGCAATTCCATTTCCTGTTAAACCTTGAATCCCTTGTGCTCCAGTATTTCCAATTGGCCCTTGTGCTCCAGTAGAACCAGTAGCGCCTGTCAATCCTTGAATACCTTGCGATCCAGTAGCTCCAATTGGCCCTGTTAAGTTTGCAGTAGTGAATGAACTTCCATCTGTATAAAGTAAAGTAAATGTTCCATTACCATTGTCGGTAGTTGAAGCAATTCCATTTCCTGTCAATCCCTGAATACCTTGTGATCCAGCTGCACCTGTTGGTCCAGTTAAATTAGAAGTTGTAAAAGAACTACCATCAGAATAATTGAAAGTAAAAGTTCCATCACCATTATCAGTTGTTGATGTAATGCCAACACCATTTGCTCCAGGTAAACCTTGAGGTCCAGGTGCAGAATTTTCAGCATACAATGCATAAGGAACACTTAATAATTGACTCGTCCCAACGATTGAATAATTTGTACCACCATTAATATCTGTTTCAGATTTAATATAATACGGTCCATTTGCCCAATTTATTCCCGAAAATGTACCTAAGATTGGCGTTCCATTTCCTAATTCTAAAGCAATTAGTCCATTCGTGTTTGTCGTTGTTGAATTCGTTTCAGAATAAACAATTGATCCAGTTTCAGAACCTTGAACAATACTTAGTTTAACGCTCACATTTTGATTAGTAACAATTGCACCTGTCGCATTTCGAATTACTGATTGATAACTCATTTTTTGAGGTGCTTGCGCATTTGAATTCAAAGTGATTAATACTATGAAAATCAAAAAGAAAGTCCTTTTTAATAGTTTGTAATTTTGAACCATATTATTTTGTTTTGATAATGTTGTACGATTTTGATTTACCATTCGATTTTAACTTCAATAGATAATTCCCATTTACATAATTTATAAATGACATTTTATTTTCTTTTTCGATAAAGCTTCCTTTTTCAATTATTCGACCTGTTTCATCAAATAATTCATAAAATATTGGATCTTGAGTAGATGAATTTACTTGAATAGTAACTAAATCTATTGTTGGATTAGGGAAAATATTAAATGAAATATTCGGGATTATTTCAGTAGTTGAAACATCTGAAATTAAATAGGTTTGTTGAACTCCATTTGTTGAGCTACCATTATTACCTTTTGATTCGATATAAAAAGGTTGGCCAACAGAATAACTTACGTTTCCAGAGGTATTATTCGTTGTGTTTCCAGAAGAATTTATAGATTCTTGAGCTATTGAACAATCAGATAGCAAAATATACAAAACACTGGCAATAGCTAGTTTCGTTTTTTTCATGAATAGCGCTTTGTACTAAGTTAAAATAAATATTTAACTATGTTCAAAAAAAAACGAAATAAAATAGTATTTTAAACTAATTCAAATGAATCAGCATTTTCTTCTACGTACTTTAACGTATCAAGAATTTCATTTAAATCAAAAGTGGTTACTAATTTCTGTTTATATTCTTTGAAATGTGCAATTCCTTTGAAGTAATTGGTGTAGTGACGTTTCATTTCAGCAACTCCTAATTTAGGACCTTTCCATTCAACACTCATTAATAAATGATCTCGAGTAATCTGAACTCTTTCTTTAATTCCAGGTTTAGCTAGATGTTCACCCGTATTCATAAAATGTTTCACTTCATTGAAAATCCATGGGTAACCGATACTTGCACGACCAATCATGATGCCATCAACACCGTATTTATTTCTGTATTCTAATGCTTTTTCAGGTGTGTCAATATCGCCATTTCCAAAAATCGGAATGTGCATTCTTGAATTATTTTTCACTTCACCGATTAATGTCCAATCAGCGTCACCTTTATAAAGTTGTTGACGTGTTCTGCCATGAATTGATATTGCTTCAATACCAACATCTTGTAATCGTTCTGCCGTATCAACAACAAATTTAGTTTTATCGTCCCAACCTAATCGTGTTTTTACAGTCACAGGTAAATTGGTCACTTTAATAATTTCCTCAGTCATTTTTATCAACTTCGGTATATCTTGTAACATTCCAGCTCCAGCACCTTTACAAGTTACTTTTTTAACTGGGCAACCGTAATTAATATCTAATAGATCAGGATTCGTTCGCTCGATTATTCGAGCAGATTCCTTCATGCTTTCAATATCATACCCAAATATTTGAATACCAACAGGTCTTTCGTACTCGTATATATCTAATTTTTGAACGCTTTTTGCTGCATCACGAATTAAACCTTCAGAAGAAATAAATTCAGTATACATCAAATCTGCGCCATGTTTTTTACATAAAGCACGAAACGGTGGATCGCTTACATCTTCCATTGGAGCCAACAAAAGTGGAAACTCTCCTAATTCAATATCTCTGATTTTTACCATGATGATACAAAGTTAAAAAAAATAGTCAATTCAGAGAGTCATTTGTCATTAGTAAATAGTCATTAGATACTAGTTAATAGTTAGAAGTGAATCGTTTAAATAGTACTTTTGTCTTCTACCTCAATTTTAACTTTTTGACTCCAATTTATTCCCAATCGTCCAACCAATCACTGCAGCACGTTGTTTTGCTAATTCTACTTTTTCACCTGTGAAGAGTTCATCAAGTGTTGTATTGAACAAGTTTAACCAAACATCGAAATGTTCTTTTTTCAAAGGCATATTCATATGTTTATCAGTTACATTTGTTGTATAGCCCGGTTCGTCCAATAAAACAAATGACCAAAAGAAAACCATTTTTGGTAAATGATTCTCAAAATTCAAACGCTGAAAAAAAGGCGCTAACAATTCATTTTTCAATACCTTATCATAAAATGTATTGACGAATAATTCAATATCAGCTTTTGATTGTATATCATGCATAATATTAGTTTTAAAAAATTCAAAATTTGTAATTACTTGAACCAACTTGAATACATCACATAATTATTAGCAATGCGTTGAACTTCTCCTTCAAATAATTCTTTTGTCAGTGTTTTTACTTTTTTTGCAGGAATTCCTGCGTAAACAGAACCACTTTCAACACGAGTTCCTTCCAATAAAACAGCGCCAGCAGCGATAATACAATTTGATTCTATGTAACAATTATCCATAACAATTGCTCCCATTCCAATTAGTACATTGTCCTCAATAGTGCAACCGTGAACCAAAGCATTGTGACCAATTGAAACGTTATTTCCAAGTGTCACTTTTGTTTTTTCATACGTACAATGCAAAACAGCTCCATCTTGGATATTCACTTTATTTCCAATGCGAATTGAATTAACATCACCTCTTACAACTGTGTTAAACCAAACCGAACATTGATCTCCCATGATTACATCACCTACTACTGTTGCATTTTCAGCTAAATAACAATCTTCTCCAAATTGAGGTTCAAAACCTCTACATCCTTTAATTAAAGCCATATTTTATTTTTCTTTTAATGGATTGTGCTAATGATTTATTGAATTTAATACTTTCTGATTCAATTAAATGATAGTTTGAAACAAATTTTTCTTTTTCAAAGCACATATTTAGGTTGTCATATGTCCAAAATGGAATATTATTTTTAAAAGCAATTTTTTCAATTTTTTTTCGAAATGAAAGTCGATTATTTTGATGTTTTTTAAAATTCAATAATAACGATGGAGGATCAAATAGAACTAATTGAATTTTATTTAATTGACATAACTTTATGATTTTATTTAAATAACGTTCTCTTTTCAAGGACCATTTGAATTGAGTTTGATTTTGATATAAATCTTTATATTTTGGTTTGAATTCATTGATGATTTTAAAAGGAGAATCATATCCATCAACCAAATATGGCAAGTGTTTTTTATTCCACCAATGTTTTACGCCATGAATAGTTGGAAATGTAATTTTAGAATTATAATAAGCATATTTCATAAATGGAAACCAAAGATATTTGTAATAATTTGGATCTAAATCTTGTATGACTTGATTTACATTTTTATCATCGACAAAACAAGTGTAACGATAGCTATTAAATCCATTGTAATTTTCATCAAATGTTTCTGGTCCAGTAAATAGAAATATAATTTTTGGAGCTGGATTATTTTTTAAGTATAAATAGATATTTAGATAATTTTCAGCTAAATCTGAATGGTTTGATGCTAAATTATAGGTTTTTAATCCTGTTGCATTTTGAATGATATTTGGAGAAATTGTTTGAAAAGGAATACATGAACCTTCAAATAATATTTCAGCATTTACTTTTTCACTGGAGATGAAATTGGTTTTAATATTCTTATTCTGAAAAATAAAAAAATCATACGTTTTTTCCAACATGAAAAGCAAGCAGATTACTAATCCTAATGAAAACACTATTTTTTTTAAATTTTTCATTTAGAATTGACTATAAATAAATTGATCACGACTTTTAAATACTCCAAACATAAAAATGGCCAAGATGCAAATAGTAAAGTAAAACCAATTGAAATTATTTTTCTGAATAATAGTTCTAATTTTTTTCTCCAAAAGGAGCATGAATATTAATAGAATTGAAGTTACATAAAAGTTGAATAAGCTATCTAATTCACCTCCTGTTGCTAATTTTGCAAAGAAATCTCTCTCCCAATTTGGCGGAAAAAATTGCTTGAAATCTAAAAATGATTTTAGAATAAATAACGCTTTATTAAGTGATTCACTTCGAAAGAAGATCAAACTTAAACTCACCAAATTAAAAGTGATTAGAGTACTTACGATAGTGTGGATTGTATTTGGGAGTAGTTGTTTAAATTTCTCCCGTTTATTTTGAGTGATTAATTCGATGATTAAATAGAGAGCGTGAAGTAAAGCGTATATTATAAACGTTAATGCGAATCCATGCCATATGCCAGAGATTAAAAATGTGATTATAATTGCGGAAACTATACCTATTTTGTTCCACTTCCGCATTCGAAATGAGATGGGGTAGAAGACATAATTTGTTAACCAAGAAGTCAGTGAAATATGCCATTTACGCCAAAACTCTGTGATAGATTTTGAACTAAGTGGGAATTGAAAGTTTTCTTTTAAATCAATTCCTAACATTTTAGATGAACCTATTGCAATATCTGTATATCCAGAAAAATCAAAATAGAGTTGAAAAGTGAAAATTGCAGCGACAAATAAATTCGTAATTCCAAAACTAGAGGTTTCTAAATCAAAATTGTAATGGACTAATTCAGCTAATCGATCAGCAATTACTATTTTTTTTACTAAACCAAGTAAAATTCTTTGTGAGCCTTCAATTAACAGCTGTTTTCTATCATTCAAACTTTGAATTTGAGGGATAAATTCTTTAGGGAATTCAATAGGTCCAGCTACAATTTTTGGAAAAAATACTGCGTACAAACTAAACTCTAAAAATGTTGTTGTGAATTTCAACCTTTTGAAATATGTATCTGTAAGGAAAGCAATATTTTGTAAACTATAGAATGAAATACCTATGAAAAGAAGGATAGATTCTGTTTTGAACGTTTCGAATGATTTTTTTTCAATAAATTTCAATGATAATAAGAAAATGATATTGAATAGAATTCCAATCCTATAGTAGGTTTTTCTGTGTAATTCTTGTTTGCAATTTTCAATTTTACGATATAAAAAATAGGTTAAGCAAACAGAAAAGAATAAAAGAAAAAGAGCTTCTAGATGATATAAACCAATAAAAAGACAACTTGCAATGATTAATAAATAATTTTTTTGGTTTTTTTTCAATAGAAAACTTATCGCCACAATGAGCATTAAGAAAGCAATATAGTCGATTGAATTAAAAGGCATTTTATCCTTGTAAATGATTTTGAATGCAATTCACCATCTCACCAACAGTTTCAAATGACATGACTTCATTAAATGTAAATGTGATATTAAACACTTTTTCTATGGTATTAATTAACTCAATGTGCGTTAATGAATCCCAATATTCTATATCATCAGCAACTGTATCATTTTTCAGAATGATTTGATCATTTTTAAAAAACAATTTAAAAATGGATTCTAATTTTTGAAGTATATCATCATTCATCATTCACTTGTTTATGTAAAATTGAGATTAATTATTGAGATATTAATTTTTTGATTGAATTTGTTTGTTATAGATTGCTTTTAATTCATCCAAATCATATTTATTATTCAAATTTAATGGTAATTGTTGAGTAATGACAATTTCATGAGGAATCATATATGATGGAAGTATTTCTTTTAAAGCAATTTTAAAGTCATCAATGTGAAACTGATTATTTTCTACAAACAAAATAATTTGAATGGAATCACTTTCTGTTTTTATAGGTAGAATTGTAAAATTTGAATTTGTAAGTTTCCTTATCGCTTCTTCAATTTCACTTATCTCCACGCGATGTCCATTAATTTTCACTTGATTGTCAGTTCTTCCTAAAAATAAATAATTTCCATTTTCATTGATTTTAACAAAATCTCCTGTTTTATAGTAAGTTAAACCATTGATTTGAATGAATTTTTCAGAATTTGTATTGTTTAAATAGTGCGTAATTATTTGCTTTCCATGAAAACAAAGTTCACCTTCAGTTTCTGAAATTTGATTTTCTTTATTTACAAGAATTGATATTACATCTTTGAAATTTTTTCCAAACGAAACAATATCGTGATATAGATCAATTTTTTTTATTGATGATTCCCACAAATAATAAGTGCATACAATGGTCGTTTCTGTTGGGCCGTAACAATTGATAAGTTTTGCATTTTTAGTTTTTGAAGACCATTTTTCCGCAATACGATTCATTAATTTGTCCCCACAAAAAATGCTATATCTTAATTTGGGAAAGTCAATTTGGTCTAAGTATTTTTCTAAATATTGCAATACGGTTGGTACTAAGGGTGCTACAGTCACTTCATGATCGATCAGCATTTTTACTATCTCAATAAATTTTACACCTTTTTGCGGGAGAATGTAACAGCATGCGCCATAATTTAAAGGCATAAAAAATGAAAAGATGGAAACATCAAAGGTTAATTCAAAAATCTGAATGAATCGATCATTTTCATTAAAATTAAAAAGTTCTTTTTCTGTTTTAAAAAATTCAAAGAAACTTTTTATGTTTTCATTCGAAATAGCTACAGCTTTTGGATGACCAGTTGTTCCGGAAGTATAAAGGATATACGCTATTGGTTGATGAACTATTTTTTGAAATTTTATTTCATTATTTTCAAATTCATTAGTTAGCAGTTGAACTTCTAAAAAATTAAACTCAGAATATTTATTATCAAGAATTGAGTTTTCCGAATAAAGTATTAGGTTTAAATCTGCATTTTTAATGATGTTTTTATTTTTTTCAAAAGGAAACTTTTGATTTAAAGGTACAAATGCAGCTCCATAAAGTGAAATAGCTAAAATCGAACAATAAGTTGTAATGTCATCATTTGAAAAAATACCAATTTTATCATAAATTATTTTTTCTAGCTCTAATTTTTTATAAATATTAAAAACATAATTTTTAACCTGTTTATAGGTATAATATTGACCTCCGATAAAAATGGCATTTCTATTGGGAAATATTAAAGAATTAGCAATAAAATTACTCGAAATGGATTCCATTTAATTGCATGAAAATATTGAATAGCACAAAAATAAGTTTTTTAATTTAAACATTATACTCAACCTTTTCTAATTTGAAATCGTCTATTATTTATAAAAGGTTAATTTTCATTATTTTATTTTAATGGAAAAAATCATTAATATTGTAAAATAAACTGTAATTAAACTATGAAAACAACAACATTTATTCTCTCCGTTTTTTTGTTTGGGATTTACTCCTTTTCTCAATCAAATTCATCTTCTGTTCTAACTTGTACAGATTTTCACATCACTAAACCATTAATCGAATTAGCTAAAGAAAAACCTTTTATTCTTTCTAATAAAGAATCAGAAGAGTCAGAAGATCGTGAGAACAGAAAACCACAAAAATTTGTTTACTCGGCAAAAGATGGTGCTGAATATGGAGAAGATCCATCTGTTAGGCAAACGGAAATGGGTACTAGAAGTTCTTTAAACAAAGCACCTATAAAAAACTGGTTAGGTCAATCTGCTTCAGGTTTTAGACCTTTTGATCCTACTGGAGCTGCTGGACCAAATCATTATGTACAAGCAATTAATGGAACACCATTTAGAGTCTATAACAAATCTACAGGTGCAAACTTATTGACTATGAATATTGGTGATTTATGGGCTACCGCAACTCCAAACGATGGAGATCCAATTGTTATGTATGACAGATATGCTGATAGATGGTTTATTAGTCAATTTGGTCAAACAGGGAATAAAATTTACATTGCAATTTCTACAACAAATGATCCAACAGGTTCTTATTATACTTATTCTTTTACTTCAACACAATTTCCAGATTATTTAAAATTTTCAATTTGGGCAGATGGATATTACATGACTTCTAATCAAGGTGGAAGAATGTATTGTTTTGAAAGAGATCAAATGTTATTAGGAAATCCTTCTTCAAGATCTGTTACTGCTACTTTTACCACTGGAAATACGAGCGGTTTTTATTGTCCCTTATCAGCTGATGCAGATGGAGGACTTCCAACTGTTGGGACTCCTTGTCCATTTTTTGCCTATTCTGAAAATGCATGGGGTGGAGGACAAGTTGATGGAGTTAAAATCTGGAATATGGCAGTTACTTGGGGGGCAACACCTTCAGCTACAATTACAGCTCAGCCTACAGTAACCACTTCAGCTTTTGACGCTTCATATGATTCAAATTGGAATGATGTAACTCAGCCGGGAACGACTGCAAAACTTGATGGAATTGGAGGTGTTGCTACCTATAGAGCGCAGTGGAGAAAATGGTCTGGATATAATACTTTGTTACTAAATTGGGGCGTAAAAATTAGTACTACTCAAAGAAGTATAAGATGGGTTGAACTTAGACAAAATCAAACCACTAATGTTTGGAGTTTATATCAAGAAGGAACTTACACACCAGATTCAGATACAAGATGGATTGGATCAATCGCTATGGATGATAATGGAAGTATAGGTCTAGCTTATTGTAAATCTAGTTCAACTACTTATCCAAGTTTATGCTATACAGGAAGATTAGCAACAGATCCATTAGGAACAATGACTTTCGCAGAAACTATAGCAATTGCTGGAGGTGGAGCTGATACGGGTAATAGATATGGAGATTATTCTCAATTATCTCTTGATCCAGACGGAGTTACGTTTTGGCATACAGGTGAGTATACTGCAACTGCAGATAATACTTTAACAAGAATTTACTCTTTTCAATTACCAACTTCTGTGAATGCAATTGTAAATATTGCATCTAATGATGTAAATAATAGTATATGTCCAGGACAGAGTGTCACTTTTACAGCAACAGCAACAAATGGTGGTACTACACCAACATATCAATGGCAAATTGATGGAGTGAATGTTAGTGGGCAAACGAATGCAACATTTACAACTACTACTTTAACGGCAGGTCAAGTTGTTACTTGTATTATGACTTCGAATTTACCAGGCGTTTTAATGAATCCAGATACTTCAAATGCAGTAACAATTTCATATAATGGAGCACCAACTGTTTCTGTTGGTTTAAATGCTGGTACTAATCCTACATGTGTTGGATCGAATGTTACATTTTTAGCAACACCTGTAAATGCTGGAAGTACTCAATCATACCAATGGACTTTAAATGGAAATCCTGTTGGAACTAGTTCATTAACATATTCAAATGCCAATCTTGCATCTGGTGATGTTGTTGCTTGTGCTTATACTTCAACATGTGGGACTGCGACAACTGTCAATTCGAATACAATAACAATGACTGTTAATCCTATTCCATCAACGCCTTCTATTACTCAAAATGGATTGGTTTTGACTTCAAGTTCAGCAACTGGAAATCAGTGGTATTTGAATGGAGTAATAATTAATGGAGCTACTGGACAAACATACACAGCAACTCAAAATGGGAATTATACAGTTCAAGTATCTTCTGGAGGATGCACTTCATCTGCTTCTGCAGTTAATACAGTTAATACAGTTGGTATTGATGAAGTAACTAATGTTGGAACTCATTTTGTTATATATCCAAATCCAAGTAATGGAGTGTTTTCGTTAGTTTTCACATCAACTGATATAATGAAATATACTGTTCAATTACATAATGCTTTAGGTCAAATTGTTTTTGAAGAAAGATTGGAAAAATTTAATGGAACATACACAAAAGATTTTGACATTACGAAATTTGGTAAAGGAGAATATTTCTTATCAATTACCAACGATAAAAAACTGAAATACGAAAAAGTAATTGTTTTCTAAATATTTTTTTAGAATAATTTTTAACTCTCTTGTCAATTGGCAAGAGAGTTTTTTTTGAAATAATAGTTTTTTTAGAGAAAGTTATGATAATTTCTAAATCGTAGCTTATCTTTGAAAAAAGTTCGTTTATTTAAAAGAATCTGATGAAAGCATTTTTAATTGTCATTTTGGTTGTGTTTGCAAACACTATTTTTTCTCAAAACATTATTAGACAGAAATATGACGAATTTTTTCCAAACAATAAGAAGAGACAAATTGAAAGATTAAGCTATCAAAAAGATAGTATCCAAAAAATAAAAGATAGTGTATCAGTAAGATTAAATTCTGCAAATGAATTAATAGCAAAACAAACTGTTGAACTCAAAAATTTAATCCAAGAAATAACAAATTTGCAATCAAACTCTAAGTCAACAGTAGGTCAATTGCAGTTGGATTTGATAAAGTTAAAAGATTCAATTAACTATCTAAACTATTTTAATGTTGTCTGTAAAGAAGAATTGATGCCTCGTAATACGGGTGAGGAACCTTTATTGATCAATACTTGTTTTTGGAGAAAATATAAAATTATTGAAACTGGAACTTCAGATTATAGAGGTCGATATACATGGAAAACGGAAATTTTTAAACCAGTCAATGATTCGATAAAAGCAATTGAAATGGTTGAGTTATTTAAACCAGAAATGTTGAATGAATTGGAATTAAAAATAAATGAACGTTTAAAAGAAGATTTCGCCTATTTATTTGAAGCGAATCGTAATTGTTTTCCTAGACATTTTGTTTATCCAGGTTTTAAGTTAAAAGACATGCGATTTATGATTAGCGATAACTCAGAAATATCTTTTGAAGTGATTTACGGATTGAATAGTTCATGTTTTGCTGTAAATGCAGCTTCAGCTTCTTTCAAGATAAAAGATTTAGTCCCATTTTTGGCAGAATAATGCTATTAAATTTTAGTTAATTTATTTAAAACTTAAACTATAAAATGTACTTTAGTAGTAATAAACTAAATGTCATTTTATGAGTTTTCCATATCAAATTAAATCTTTCGAAGATTACAAAGAATCCTACAAAAAAAGCGTTGATCAACCAGAAGCTTTTTGGGGTGAAATAGCTGATAATTTTGTATGGAAAAAGAAATGGGATAAAGTACTAGAATGGAACTTCACTGAACCTAAAATTGAATGGTTCAAAGGTGGTAAACTCAACATTTCCGAAAATTGTTTAGATCGACATTTAGAATTATCTGGAGATGTTCCTGCAATTATATGGGAAGCAAATAATCCAACAGAAAAAAGTAGAACTTTAACATATAATGAATTGCATTTCAGAGTGATGCAATTTGCTAATGTTTTAAAAAACAACGGAGTTCAAAAAGGTGATCGCGTTTGTATTTACATGGGCATGATACCTGAATTGGCAATCGCTACATTGGCTTGTGCTCGCATTGGAGCAATTCATTCGATCATATTTGGAGGTTTTTCAGCTCAAGCTATCGCAGATCGTTTGGATGATGCAAAAGCTGAATTTATAATCACAGCTGATGGTGCTTTTAGAGGAGCAAAAGACATACCACTAAAAAGTGTTGTGGATGATGCTTTAATTGGAAATCATACGGTTAAAAAAGTGATTGTTTACACTAGAACGCGTGTTCCGATCAGTATGATTAAAGACCGTGATATTTGGTGGGAAGATGAGGTTGAAAAAGTGGAAGCACAGGGAAATCCTTTTTGTCCTGCTGAATCGAAGGATTCTGAAGATCCTCTTTTTATTTTATATACTTCTGGTTCAACTGGAAAACCGAAAGGCGTTGTTCATTCAACTGCTGGTTATATGATTTGGGCCAATTACACCTTTGTAAATGTTTTTCAATATCGTCCAGGACAAGTGCATTTCTGTACAGCAGATATCGGTTGGATTACTGGACATTCGTATATAATATACGGTCCATTAAGTGCCGGAGCTACATCATTAATGTTTGAAGGTATCCCAACATATCCTGATGCAGGTAGATTTTGGGATATTGTAGATAAATTTAAAGTGAATATTTTATATACTGCTCCAACAGCAATTAGAAGTTTAATGGCTTTCGGAACAGATATTTTGAAAGACAAAAATTTAAGTTCATTAGAAGTTCTAGGGACTGTTGGAGAGCCAATTAATGAAGAAGCTTGGCACTGGTACAACAAAAATATAGGGAAGGAAAAATGTCCAATCGTTGATACTTGGTGGCAAACAGAAACAGGAGCTGCAATGATTTCAAATATGGCGAATGTGACACCTTCAAAACCAACTTATGCTACATTACCGATGCCTGGAGTGCAATTAGCTCTTAGAGATGAACATGGAAATATCATCGATCGAAACGGTGTTTCAGGTAATTTATGTATTACTTTTCCTTGGCCTGGAATGATTAGAACAACTTATGGAGATCATGAGCGTTGCAAACAAACTTATTTTTCTACTTATGAAAACAACTATTTCACAGGTGATGGTTGTTTAAGAGACGAGGAGGGAATGTATCGAATTACAGGTCGTGTAGATGATGTCTTAAATGTGAGTGGTCATCGAATTGGAACAGCTGAATTAGAAAATGCCATCAATATGCATACAGGTGTGATTGAAAGCGCAATTGTAGGTTACCCTCATGATTTAAAAGGACAAGG
>CANGHX010000033.1 GCA_947453715.1 Flavobacteriales bacterium
ATTATCGATTCTCAACAGATGGGGAGAGCAAGTGTTTTTCACTAACAAATTGAATGTTGGTTGGGATGGTAAAATTGGAGATAATATTGGTCCTGATGGTGTTTACTATTGGAACATGATTTATAAAGATAAACAAGGAAAAGAAGGCATTCAAAGAGGTTACTTAACTCTTTTACATTAAACACTTCCTCCTTTGAAGGAGGACCGAGGAGGATGACATCCGTGAACTTAAATTTGTATCGTCTCACTTCGCACTTGAAGATTTTCATTGTCATCTCCCTTAATCCCTCTTCAAAGAGGGAAACTTTGTATCTCTTCCTCCTTTGAAGGAGGACCGAGGAGGATGATATCCATGAACTTAAATTTGTGTCGTCTAACTTCATACATAAAGATTTTCGTTGTCATCTCCCTTAATCCCTCTTCAAAGAGGGAAACTGAATTGCTTCCTCTAGACAAGCCTCAAAGAGGGAAAACTATACTTTTCATCACTCGTTTTCATCGATTTACCTACTTTTTGACAATATTTGATAAATAATCTGAAATAAGTTGCCATTTGTAGTGTGAATATTATAACTTTGCATCCCGTAGTTACATTATAAAATATACATGTCAAATTCAACAAAATACATCTTTGTAACAGGCGGGGTTACGTCTTCTTTAGGAAAAGGAATTATTGCTGCTTCGTTAGCAAAATTGTTGCAAGCGAGAGGTTATTCAACAACAATTCAAAAATTAGATCCTTACATCAACATCGATCCAGGAACATTAAACCCATATGAGCATGGAGAATGTTTTGTAACAGATGATGGTGCAGAAACAGATTTAGATTTAGGACATTACGAACGTTTTTTAAATGTTCCAACTTCTCAAGCTAACAACGTAACTACAGGTAGAATCTACCAATCTGTTATTGAGAAAGAACGTCGTGGTGAATTTTTAGGGAAGACAGTTCAAGTTATTCCTCACATCACAGATGAAATCAAAGAAAGAATCCAAATTTTAGGAAATAAAGGTACTTACGACATCGTAATTACTGAAATCGGTGGAACTGTCGGTGATATTGAATCATTACCATATGTTGAAGCTGTTCGTCAAATGCTTTGGGAATTTGAAAATGATTGTATCGTTGTTCATTTAACATTAGTGCCTTATTTAGCTGCTGCTGGAGAATTAAAAACAAAACCAACGCAACATTCTGTTAAACAATTATTAGAATTAGGTGTTCAACCAGATATTTTATGTTGTAGAGCTGAACATGAATTGGATTTGACATTACGTAAAAAGATTGCAAAATTCTGTAACGTAAGTGTAAATGCAGTTATTGAAGCTAGAGATGCAAGTTCTATTTACGAAGTTCCTTTATTGATGCAAGCAGAGGAATTAGATAAAGTAGTATTAGAAAAATTAGGTTTATCTACGAAAACGACTCCAAATTTAGATTCTTGGAAAGAATTCTTAAATAGAGTTGAAAATCCTTCAAAATCAGTTACAGTTGGTTTAGTAGGAAAATATGTTGAGTTAAAAGATTCTTACAAATCAATTTCTGAAGCGTTCGGTCATGCTGGAGCTGCAAATGATTGTAAAGTAAATATCAAATGGATTCACTCTGAAAAATTAACGAAAGCGAATTTAGAAAGTGAGTTAAAAGATTTAGATGGTATTCTGGTTGCTCCAGGTTTTGGTTCAAGAGGGATTTCTGGTAAAATTGAAGCAGTTCGTTATGCAAGAGAAAACAATGTACCTTTCTTTGGTATTTGTTTAGGAATGCAATGTGCTGTAATTGAATTTGCTAGACATGTCTTAGGTCATGAGGATGCACATACAACTGAAATTGCAGAAGATTGTAAACATCCTGTAATCAGTATGATGGAAGAGCAAAAAACGATTGCAAACTTAGGTGGAACAATGCGTTTAGGAGCTTACAAATGTCAATTGAAGCCAAAATCAAACATTTTTGCTGCATACAATACGGATTTAATTTACGAACGTCACCGTCACCGTTTTGAATTCAATAATCAATATTTAGAAGAATTTGAAGCAAACGGAATGCTTGCAACAGGAAAAAATCCAGAAACAGGATTGGTAGAAGTTGTTGAAATCCCAAATCACCCTTGGTTTGTTGGAACACAATTTCACCCAGAATATAAAAGTACAGTAGCGAACCCACATCCTTTATTTGTGGCATTTATTAACGCTGCACTTACGCATAACAAAAAATAAACATGGATAAAAAGACCGTTTACGGATTAGTTTTAATGGGGCTTATTCTTACTGTTTTCAGTATTATGAGTCAACCTTCAGCTGAAGAAAGAAAAGCGCAAGAGAAACAAGCGAAAGAAATAGCTGCAAAACAAAAAGAAGCAAGTAAAAAGGAAAAAGCTGCTAAAGAAATAAAAGTTACAGCAAAAAAAGCTTCTACAAAAAAATCAAATTCAAATGTTCAAGTAGTTGAGAAAGGTGAATTGATTCGTTTAGAAAACGAGAAAATGATTGTTGATTTTTCAACTAAGGGTGGTAAAGTTGCTGCTGTTTACTTGAAAGGTTATGAAACGTATACTGATTATGCTAATAATGATCAAGAACATAAACCGATGCGTTTATTCTTGGATGGTGATGCTAAAAACGAATTAGCTTTCCCTATCAATGGTAAAAATTTCAGAACTGGTAATTTAAAGTTTGAAGTAAAAAAACAAACTGCAAATACCATTACTTTTGAATTAAATCCTTCTGAAGGTCAATCTATTGAATACACTTATAAATTGAAAAAAGATGCATATGATTTAGATTATGCAATTCACTTAGAAGGTTTTTCAGGAAAAGTAGCTCCACAAAATGTTCAATTCAGATGGGAAACTGCATTTAGAAAAACGGAACGTTTATTTTCTGAACAAAGAAGAGTATCTACAATTTGTTATAAATACAAAGAAACAGGTTTAGATAATTTAAGTGAAGTTTCTGATGATTACACTGAAGCTGAAGATAATATTGAATGGATCGCATTTAAACAAAGTTACTTCTCTTCAATTCTTCGTCCAATCAAAGGTTTTGGGAAAGATGGATCAAAATTCTTAGTAAAAAACTATAAAGCTGGTGACGATCGTATTTATAAAAATTTAAAAGATTTTACAGCTGTAGCAAATTTAAATGTATCAAATACAGGGCAAGCAGACATTCAAATGAATTGGTTCTTTGGTCCTAATGATTATTCTGTTTTAAAGAAATATGATCAAGGTTATGATGATATTTTAAATTACGGATGGGGATTATTTAGATGGATTAACTTATACGCTGTTCAACCAGTTTTCGATTTCTTCGCAAGTACTGGAATGGGATTAGGATGGGCCATTTTATGTTTGACTTTAGTATTGAAGTTAATCTTATCACCTATTCAATGGAAAATGTTTGTTTCTTCTGTTAAGATGAAAATTTTAAAACCAGAAATAGACGAATTAAATGCAAAATTCCCAAACAAGGAAGATGCAATGAAGAAACAAGTGGAAATGATGGCGCTTTACAAAGAATCTGGCGCAAGTCCATTAGCTGGATGTGTTCCAATGTTGATTCAGATGCCAATCTTATTAGCTGTTTTCCGTTTCTTCCCTGCAACATTTGGTTTACGTCAAAAAGCATTTTTATGGGCTGAAGATTTATCTTCTTATGATTCTATATGGAATTTCGGTGTAAACATTTGGCCTTATGGTGACCACATGAGTTTATTTACAATTTTGATGGCTGCGACTACTATTGTTTATACTTATATCAACAGTGGTAACATGCAACAACCACAACAACCTGGTATGCCAAACATGAAAGTGATTATGTATATTTTCCCGATCATGATGATTTTTGTATTCAATAATTATTCTTCAGGTTTAAGTTATTATTACTTCATCTCTACTTTAATTTCAATCTTAATGATGGTTGCAATCAAACAATTCTTTGTTGATGAAACGAAATTAAAAGAGAAAATGGCAGCTCGTAAAGTGGCTAACAAAACAACAGTTAAGAAAAAATCAAAATTCCAAGAACGTTTAGAAGCAATGCAAGCTGCTCAAAAACAACAAATGGAAATGAGAAAGAAAAAATAAGGAAAATCAATTCAAAAATATGAAAGCGATAATTAAAACAAATAAAGGAGAAATGCATTTAGATTTCTACGAAACAGACGCTCCTAATACAGTTGCTAACTTTGTGAAATTAGCGAAAAGTGGTTTTTATGATGGTTTAAAATGGCATAGAGTTATTCCTAACTTTGTTATTCAAGGTGGATGCCCAAATTCAAAAGATGGTGCTAAAGGAATGGCTGGTACAGGTGGACCAGGTTACAAAATCGATTGCGAAACAAAAGGTGGAAATCAATACCACGACAGAGGTGTTTTATCAATGGCTCACGCTGGAAGAAACACTGGTGGTTCTCAATTTTTCGTAGTTCACGGTAGAGCAAACACTGCTCACTTAGATGGAGTTCACACTTGTTTCGGAAAATTATCTTCAGGAGAAGATGTTTTAGATGCAATTCGTGAAAATGATTCAATTGATTCTATTGAGATTATTGATTAATCTAAATTTAGATAAATTTTTAAAATGGTGTTTTAACAATGTTAAAATACCATTTTTTTTGTTTCCCCCTTTGAAGGGGGACTAAGGGGGATGACAATAATAATCTTAGGTTCGAAATGATACGATACAAAAATAGAATAACGATTGTCACCTCCCTTAATCCCTCCTCAAGGAGGGAAATCTAAGTACCCTTACCTTTTTAACTTGAACTAACTTTTATTAGATCAAATATATTTTCAAAGCAAAAGAAGTTAAATTAATTATTTGACAATAAATATCTACTACAATATTTCAAACATTTCTTAAATGCCCTTAAATCTCTTATATGGTTCAATAAAAAAAGTTGCCTTAATAAGACAACTTTCACTTTTAAAATACATGAGTATTAATTTATTTCACTTCAACCGCATTGTCCACTTTTTCTTTTGTCAATGCAATATCAATAACTTCTTTCATTGTTTTTACATAATGAAACGTTAATCCTTTTAAGTAAGATGGATTAATTTCCTCAATGTCTTTTTTATTCTTTTCACAAAGAATAATTTCTTTTATACTTGCTCTCTTAGCTGCTAAGATTTTCTCTTTGATTCCACCTACCGGTAAAACTTCTCCTCTCAAAGTGATTTCACCTGTCATAGCTAAGTTCTTTTTCACTTTTCGTTGAGAGAACAAAGAAGCTAAAGAAGTTAACATTGTAATACCAGCACTTGGTCCATCTTTTGGTGTTGCTCCTTCCGGAACGTGAATATGAACGTTAAAATTATCAAAAACGTCTTGAGATAATTTCAACCAATCACTATGAGCTTTCAAATATTCTAAAGCAATAACAGCTGATTCTTTCATCACATCTCCTAAATTACCCGTCAATGTCAATTTACCTTTCCCTTTCGTGATTGAAGATTCAATGAATAAAATATCACCTCCAACACTTGTCCAAGCTAAACCAGTTACTACTCCAGCAACACTATTATTATCGTATTTAGTTCTACCTCTTCCCGCTCCTAAAATAGTAAACAACTCTTCTTTCGTTACTTTTGGTTGAATTTCTTCTTCCATCGCAATCTGTCTTGCTCTATTACGAACTAATTTGGCGATTTTTTTATCTAATCCACGAACTCCAGATTCACTTGTATATTCTTCAATGACTGTTTCAATGATTTTCGCATCAATTGAGAAATCTTTTTTAGTGATTCCGTGTTCTTCAATTTGTTTTGGAACTAAATGACGTTTTACAATTTCAATTTTCTCCTCAACTGTATAACCATTTACTTCAATGATTTCCATACGATCTCTTAATGGACCTGGAATTGTAGATAGATTATTTGCTGTAGCAATAAACATAACACGAGATAAATCGTATTCAGTTTCTACATAGTTATCATAGAATTCATGATTTTGTTCCGGATCTAAAACTTCTAACATTGCTGAAGAAGGATCGCCATGATTACTCTTTCCAAGTTTATCAATCTCATCTAGAACAAATACAGGATTTGAAATTCCAGCTTTTTTGATGTTTTGAATAATACGTCCTGGCATAGCACCAATATATGTTTTTCTATGTCCACGAACTTCTGATTCATCATGAACACCACCTAAAGACATACGTATGTATTTTCTACCTAAAGCTTCTGAAATTGAACGTCCTAATGAAGTTTTACCAACTCCTGGAGGCCCATAGAAACATAAAATTGGAGATTTCATATTTCCTTTCAACTTCAATACAGCTAAATATTCTAGAATACGTTTTTTCACATCTTCTAAACCATAATGGTCTTTATCAAGAATTTTTGCAGCTCTTTTTAAATCTAATTTATCTGTAGAGTATTCACCCCAAGGTAATTCTAATAATAAATCCAAATAATTTAATTGAACTGAATATTCAGCACCTTGAGGATTCATGCGTTGAAAACGTTCCAATTCTTTATTGAAGATTTTAGCAACTTTTTCGTCCCATTTTTTAGTTTCAGCTCGAGCACGCATATCTTCCACATCTTGTGTTTGAGGATTATCGCCTAATTCATCTTGAATGGTTTTAATCTCTTGATGTAAAAAATATTCTCGTTGCTGACGGTCTAAATCTCTTCGTACTTTCGATTGGATTTCATTACGCATTTCCAATATTTGGATTTCCATAGAAAGATGCTCCATGACCATTTCTACACGTTTTTTCAAATCCAATTGTTCTAACATTTCTTGCTTTTTATGCACATCTGCATTCATATTCGAAGAAATGAAATTCACTAAAAATGTTGGACTGTCTATGTTTCCAATTGCAAAAGAAGCTTCTGAAGGAATATTTGGACTGTCGCGAATTATTTGTAATGCTAAATCCTTGATTGTCTTAAACATCAAGGTTAATTCTTTATTCTTTTTATCAACTTCTGGTTCAACCAACAAATCAACCTTAGCCTTTAAATAAGGTTCAGTTTGCGTTGGTGCAACCATTTGAAAACGTCGTTTACCTTGAATGATCACTGTAGAACTTCCATCAGGCATTTTCAATAAACGAATAATTTGTGCAACAGTTCCTATTGAATGTAAATCATCAAAACTTGGATTTTCTTCTTCTTGATTTTTTTGAGATACAACACCAATAATTTTCGTTCCTTTATTCGCTTCTTGAATTAATTTAATCGACTTGTCTCTTCCTACAGTTATTGGAATAACAACACCTGGAAAAAGTACATTGTTTCTTAATGGTAAAATTGGTAATTCATCAGGGAAATCTTGTGAATTCATTTGTTTCTCTTCTTCTGAAGTGATCAAAGGAATAAATTCAGCTTCTGTTTCTCCGTTACCTGCTAATTGTAATAATGTTTTTTCAAAAATATCGTTCATAAACCTTACTTAGTACGTCATTGTGTCAGTCGAAAAACAACCTTAGTCTATATAGAAATAAATAAAGTTGTTCTTTAAATTGGTGATATAGGTTTTTCAATTGTTATGCCAATAAATTATTACTGCTATTTTGTCACAGCAAAAAAACTCATTTAAACAATTAAGATTTTTTTACCACTTTCGATTGAAAGTAGCATCGATTAAAGCTTCTTCTTTATGTGTTTTTTTAGCGTAATTAAAGCCATTAAACGATGAATAAGCACCAACATTACCAAATTTATCCAATGCTAAAAATCCACATTGTAAACCTGTCATGTCTTTATGTTTTGAAATAATTCGCTCAACTGCTTTTTGACATGCTTCTTGTGGTGAAAATCCTTGTCGCATCAATTCTACAACGGTATGACTTCCTGCTACACGAATAATTGCCTCACCTAAACCAGTTGCTACAGCAGCACCTACTTCATTATCAACAAATAAACCTGCTCCAATAATTGGTGAATCTCCTACCCTTCCTGGTAATTTATATGCCCAACCACTAGTTGTACAAGCACCACTTAAATTTCCATCAGCATCTAAAGCTATAATTCCGATTGTATCGTGGTTTTCGTGGTTGATTTCCGGTTTCTTGAATAAATCTTTATTTTCTGCTTTCCATTTCTTCCATTCTTCTTTCACTTCAGGAAGTGGTGTTTTAATTCTATCAAAACCATGTTGAATTGCAAATTGTTTTGCTCCTTCACCAACTAACATAACGTGTTGAGTCGATTCCATAATTTTGCGAGCTACAGAAATCGGATGTGCAATTCCTTCTAAAAATGCGACTGAACCACATCTAGAATTTTCGTCCATAATACAAGCGTCTAACGTAACATGTCCGTCTCGATCAGGCATACCACCTATTCCTACACTTCTATTTTTCACATCCGATTCAGTAATTCTTGCTGCTTGTTCAACAGCATCTAACGATTTTCCTCCTTTCGAAAGAACTTCCCAAGCAGCTTTATTGGCAGTTAAACCATGATTCCAAGTTGAAAGTACAATTGGACCACCCGGTTTTACATCCATGTTAATCGTTTGATCAACATATTCAGTTGCTTTAGCTGGTTTAAAAAGACTTAAAGCAATTCCTGTTAATCCCCACTTAAAAAAAGTTCTACGTTGAATAGTCATTAGTTACCTTGATTTTTTAATTCATTAGCCAACCAATTTTGAAAAACAGTTGCATTACGTGTATGTTCTGCTCCTGAAACAGCAAAATTATGTCTTCCTGAATAATCTGGTTTTGCACACATATAAATGTAATCAACATCAGCACGATTTAAACAAGCATCAACAACTGCAGTTGCAGGTATATAAATTGGACCTGGAGGTAAACCATTGATTTTGTATGTATTATAAGGACAATCGATTTCTCTATGTACTGCTAATAAACGTTGAACACCAACTAATTTGTCGCCCCAACAGAATTTAAATGTTGGATCTGATTGCATTTTAATTCCTTGATTAATTCTATTCAAGTATAAACCTGCAATGATTGGCCATTCGTCAGCATTTTTTGATTGTTCAGAATAAACTATACTTGCTAAAGTAACTACTTGAGAAGGAGTTTCAAGACCAATTTTCTTGATTTTAGCAGTTCTTTCTTCATTCCAAAAGTTTTTAAATTCAGAAGCCATTTTATCTACAAACTGAGCTTCATCTGTATCGTAATACATTTTATAAGTATTCGGTAAAAATAACGCTGGAATTTGTTCTAATGTGAAACCAAATTTACTTAAAGTAGATCCATTTGCTATGTAATCAACTAATTTCGTGCTGTCTAACATGATGCATTTTGAAACTTTTCCAGCCAATTGATAAATATCTTTGCAATTATTAAAAGTAACATCTACTTCAACTTCTGCATTTCCATTACCATTTCCATTGATTGTGAATCCATTCAATAAGTTACGGTATGATTCTCCAGCAACGATTATATATTTTCCAGCAGCTAAACGTTCTTTTGTTAGATTTTTATAATTACCAACATTTAAAAAAGCATCTTTGTTATCAATGATTTTCTTTTCTTCTAACAAATTCGCTAATCCTTCTAATCCACCTGCGTTATTATAGAAAAATTCAATTTCTCCTTCATTTAGTGTTGATTTTCTTCCATCTAAAAACACTCCAATTTTATCATACGTCAAGGCAATTCCTACGATTCCTAAAATTGCTACCCCAATTGCTATTTTTTTAAACATAACTGATATACTATTTCGTCAATTCTTTTTCCTTTTTCTAAAAACCATTCTTTTCGAATGCCTACTTTTTCAAATCCACACTTTTCAAATAACCGAATACTAGATTCATTATCTGAATGAATGGAACAATGTAATAAATGAAGTCCTAAAACGACTTCTGAATATTCTTTTAATAACTCTAAACTTTCAGCTGCATAACCGTTTGAACGTTCTGTCGCCTCACCAATTAAAATTCCAACTCCTGCTCTACCGTGTTTAAAATTAGCATCATACAAATCAATAGCACCAATTGGTTCATCTGATTCTATTTTACAAATTATAAAACGTAATTGACCAGTAGCTCGGATATTATGTTGATTTTCAATGTATGTTTGAATATCGTGCATTGAAAATGGAACTTCAGTATCGGAAACTCTCCAATTAGAAATAGCATTCTCCCAAAGCAACAACTTAGTCGCATCGCTTGGTTCAACTGTTCTAATGTATACTTTTGTTCCTCTTAACATTCTCTAAAAGTTTCAGGCGATTTTCTATTTCTGCTTTACCATAAGCTAAAATTCCTTTGAAATCGCTTTCCAAATTTAAACTAAAAACTTTGCCTAATGAATCGTTCAGTTGAATTTTATTTAACAATTCTGATAATATAAGTTTTTCTCCTTCCAACTTTAAAACATCTTGAATTGGCGTTAAACAAGTAGTATTATTAGAGACGACTTTGTTATGCTTTGAAAAACAATGTTTTAAATCATTAATTTCTACTTCTTGATTTATTTCAACAATGAAAGTCCCAATTTTTTTAGCTTCAATTATTTTATTGATTTTAGTCAATTCAATTCCATCGTCTTTACCGTTAACCTTTAGGCTAAAATATATTCCATCGAGTGAAATTCCAATATGAGGTGGAATTTTATTAGCATGTAATATCCATAAAAACAGGCCTTTATTGAAATCAATTTTGTTTTCAGAAATTGAATTTAAGATGATGCTATTTTCAAATTGAAAACTATACATTCATTTCACCTTTAAAAACAAATTCAGCTGGACCAATTAATTGAATTGATTTAAATTCTGAATGATTTATTCGATTAAATGAAACTTTTAAGTTACCGCCCTTAACTTTAACATTAACAGTGTTTTGATTGTTTAATCCTGAATTTAGTGCAAATGCTAAAACGGCAGCTGTCACACCTGTTCCACAGGATAAAGTTTCGTCCTCTACGCCTCTTTCATAAGTATTTACAATCAAATCAAATTGAGAGTTAGACTGAACTAAATTCACATTGATTCCATCAGCTTTAAAACGATCAGAATAACGAATTTCTTTTCCAAATTGAACAATATCTTTTGATTGAATATCTTCAATAAATTGAATATAGTGTGGAGAACCAGTATTTAAAATGTAATCAGAATCAAGTTTTTCGATTGAAGTTACATCTTTCATTTCCAAAGCAACTATTTCTGAAGTTTTAGATGCAGTATGTAATCCATCAATCGCATCAAAAGTTGTATTTTGAACATTAATCCCTAATGTTTCAGCAAATGCAACAGCACTTCTCGCACCATTCCCACAAAAGCTTTTTGATCCATCAGAGTTATAATAATCTACTTCAAAATCGGCTTTATCTGACCTGTTGATTTTTATCAGACCATCGGCTCCAATACCAAATCTTCGGTCACACGCTTTTTGAATTTGTTCAATAGTTAGTCCATCATAATCGCCATTCAGATTATCCAACATTACAAAATCATTGCCTGTACCTTGATATTTTGAGAAATAGATTTTCATTCCAAGTTTTTAGCAAAAATACCTAGAAAATTGAAAAAAGAGCTCAATTTAGCTTACTATTCACTTTTAATTATCAACTTTCAACTCTATTTTCATCAATTTTTTATCTAAAAGACTACCTTTGCACGATTATGAAAACGAAAAATTACGCTTCATACCTTAAACATCCAGTTTTTAAAGTTGCTTCTCAAGTTGTTACAGAAAACAATTTACAAGCATATGTAATTGGTGGTTTTGTTAGAGATTTACTTTTAGAAAGACCTTCTAAAGATATTGATATTGTTGTAGTTGGTAATGGTTTAGATTTAGCAAAAGAAATTGCTACTAGATTAAGAGTTAGTAAAGTTTCTGTTTTTGAAAATTTTGGTACAGCACAATTCAAATACAAAGATTTAGATGTAGAATTTGTTGGAGCGAGAAAAGAATCTTATAGACGAGATTCAAGAAAACCAATTGTCGAAAACGGAACTTTAGCAGACGATCAAAATAGACGTGATTTTACAATAAATGCTCTCGCTTTAAGCTTACATCAAGATAATTTTGGAGAAATAATTGACCCATTCAATGGTTTAGATGATTTAGAAAAAGGAATCATCAGAACACCTTTGGATCCAGATATAACTTACAGTGACGATCCTTTAAGAATGATGCGAGCTGTTCGATTTGCAACTCAATTAGGATTTAAAATCGAAACGGAAAGTTTAAATGCTTTGCAGCGAAATGCTGAACGTTTAAATATCATTTCAGGTGAACGAATTATTGATGAATTAAATAAAATCATTCTGGCAGAAGAACCGTCAAGAGGGTTTAAACTACTGAATTCAACCAAATTATTACATCAGTTTTTTCCTGAAATGATTGCTTTACAAGGCGTTGAAACTATCGATGGAAAATCTCATAAAGACAATTTTTATCATACATTGGAAGTGTTAGATAACATTTCAGAAAACACAGATAAATTATGGTTAAGATGGGCTGCTATCATGCATGATATTGCAAAACCTCCAACTAAAAAATTTGATACTGAAATTGGATGGACTTTTCATGGACATGAGGAATTAGGTGCAAGAATGACGTATCGTATTTTCAAGCGTTTAAAACTTCCATTGGATGCTAAAATGAAATACGTTGAAAAATTAGTTCGTTTGCATTTACGTCCGATTTCGTTGGTGAAAGGAAATGTAACTGATTCAGCAGTAAGAAGATTACTTTTTGAAGCTGGTGATGATATTGAAGATTTAATGACTTTATGTAATGCTGATATAACTTCAAAGAATGAATTTAAAGTTCAGAAATACAAAAAGAATTTTGAGTTAGTTACTAAGAAGCTAAAGGATGTTGAAGAAAAGGATCAAGTTCGTAATTTCCAACCTCCAGTTTCTGGTGAAATAATCATGAAAGCATTTGATTTAAAACCTTGTAACGAAATAGGTGTTATCAAAACAACGATAAAAGATGCTATTCTAGAAGGAACAATACCAAACGAATTTGAAGCTGCTTTAGAACAAATGCTCATAATTGGAAAAGATTTGGGATTAACACTTTCAAATGATTTTCAAATGCCAAAAAATAATATCTTTACAACAGACAAAAAATAATAAGCAATGCCAGGATTAAAATTTAGAGTATTACTCGATTCTGAACAAAAAAGTGAGGTGTTTAGAGACATTCTTATAAAAGATACAGAGAATTTTGAAACTTTTTACAAAGCAATTATTTCATCTTTCAGATTTCAAGGTGATCAGATGGCCTCTTTCTATGTCTCGAACGACGAGTGGGATAAAGGTCATGAAATTAGCTTGATGGATATGTCATACGAAGACGATTCGATTGATGCTGTTCCATCTGTTATGAAAGATGCTGTCATCAAAGATTTCATTACAGAGCCAGATCAAAAATTCATTCTAGTTTACGATTTCATGCGTATGTGGATTTTCTTAGCTGAATTAATCGGTTACGAAAAAGAAGGTCCAGAAACACCAGAAGTGACATTATCAATGGGAATGGCGCCACCTGAAGATTCTAGAGAAGCAACAGTTAGCGAAGATGATGATTTCGGAGGAGAATATACAGATGATGAAGACGAAGATGATCTTGGATTTGATGACTATGAAGATGGTTACAACGAAGAAGACATGGGCGGCTATGATGATTATGATTACTAACTTCTACTTCGCTTATTTACAACGACTTCGATCAGATTGAAAATTTTTAATTTTGAATTTTTGATTATTTTCTAATAAAAAACAACAATACACATTTACAATAGATGAACAAATTTACAGGAGATCCAATAGGGAAAGCAATTCTTGATTATGCCAAAAACAGAAAACCAGAAGACATTATTGTGAGTTCTGAAATATGTGAAGATGATATCATTCCAGTTGAAGTACTTTTCAGAAAGTTTGAAGAGATGCCAGAATTAGAAAAAGTTGCTTTACAAAGAGCTAAAGGAAAAGTGTTAGAAGTTGGTGCTGGAGCTGGAGTTCATGCAATGGAAATGATGGATAATGGATTGGAAGTTTATGCTATTGATCATTCTGCTGGTGCAGTTTCTCACATGAAAGAAAAAGGAATTCAAGCTGAAAAAATTGATTTCTTCGACTTCAAAGGAAAAAAATTCGATACGATTACAATGTTAATGAATGGAATTGGTATCGCAGGAACATTAGCTAATTTGGAACAAACTTTGCTTCATTGTAAATCATTATTAAATGAAGGAGGAAAAATTTTGTGTGATTCTTCTGACATTAAATACTTATATGAAGATGAAGATGGCGCATTATGGGTTGACTTAAATAGCGAATATTATGGAAATTTCCGTTTTCAAATGAAATTTAAAGGAGAAATTGGTCCTTGGTTTGATTGGTTATATGTTGATTTCGATAATTTATTTCAAGTTGCTAAAAAATGTGGAATGAAAGCATCTAGAGTATTTGAAAAAGATGACAATTATTTAGCAGAGATTACATTTTAAAAAATGCATTTTTATTCATTAAGAATTCGATTTATAGTAGCAGTTGTAGTTTTAATTACAACTGTTTCTTTTTCATATCAAAAAAATCAACACGAATATCCCTTAAAGGAATCTTCATTACTTTGGAAAATTGAATCGCCTCACTCCAAAAAAGTCAGTTACTTATTTGGAACAATGCACCTAATTGAAAAAGAATATTTCATTTTTCCAGACAAATTATCTAAAATCGTTGAAAAATCTGATGCATTAGTCATGGAAATGGCTGGTATTCCTGATCAGATGGAAGCAATGAGATACATTGTACTTTCTGAAGGTTCATTTTTTGATTTCTTTGATGACAAACAAGAAGATTCAATTTTTATTTGGGCGAAAAATGAAATGGGATTAACACCTGAAGCATTTAGAGCTACTTTTGATAAGATGAAACCTTTTGTTGCGATTCAAATGGCAACTCAACTTCAATTTATGGGTAAAGTTGAATCTTATGAAATGTCTTTCGATGCTATTGCTAAAAAGAATAAGATTGAACTAATTGGTTTAGAAACAATTGCTCAACAGATGGCTTTGTTTGATAACATGACGAAATCGGAACAATCACAAATGGTAATGGAAGGAATTCGTGATTCGAAAAAATCATTGGAAACAATGAAATCTATTCAACAAATCTATAAAAGACAGCAAATTGATTCACTTTACATGATGATTCACTCAGAAGGAGGAATTATTGCAGAAAAAGAAGCTGATTTTTTAGAAAACAGAAATAAAAATTGGATTCCAAAAATTAAAGAAATCACTTCTTCTAAAAAAGCATTTATCACTGTTGGTGCAGGACACTTAGGAGGTCCAAATGGTGTCATTCGCTTATTAGAAAAAGAAGGATATACCTTAACTCCTATCAAATTATAACAAATATAATTTCAAATGAAGTATTTAAGTTTCTTGTTTTTAAGTCTTTTATTAATTGGTTGTAAAACATATTCAGACGATGATTTAGTCACTTTTGATCAACAAATTAAAAAGTATATCAAAAAAAATCATTTAAAATGCAACAAAACAGAATCTGGGATTTACTATAAGATTGAAAAAGAAGGTACTGGAGACTTTATTCAGTACACAGATAATGTTTCATTTACGTATAGAGGTGAATTATTGAACGGAACTGTTTTCGATAATCAAAAAACGCCGATTTCATTCAATGTGAAAGAATTAATCGCTGGCTGGAAAGAAATTCTTTTAGAAAATAAGCCTGGAGCTAAGATATTTATGATCATCCCTCCTAGCCTTGGATATGGAGATAATGATTTAGATGATATTCCAAAAAATTCAGTTTTAGTTTTTGAAATGGAAATTGTTTCAGCCAATTAAATGAAACAAATATGAACTAGAAGTTAATTTTTATGTTCATTTAGAATGCCCATAAAAAATAAGCTTTTATCTTTGTACCGTCTTTAACAAGACATCGTAAATTATTATATACTACTAAGTAGAAAAAGTTATGAAAAGAGACCAAGAAATTTTTCAATTAATTGAGGAGGAAAACAATCGTCAATTACATGGTATTGAATTAATTGCTTCAGAAAATTTTGTAAGTGATGAAGTGATGCAAGCCATGGGAAGTGTTTTAACAAACAAATATGCAGAAGGACTTCCAGGAAAAAGATATTATGGTGGATGTGAAGTAGTTGATAAAGTTGAACAATTAGCAATCGATCGTTTATGTAAATTATTTGGTGCTACTTGGGCAAACGTTCAACCACATTCAGGAGCACAAGCAAATGCAGCAGTATTTTTAGCTTGTTTACAACCAGGAGATAAAATATTAGGTTTCGATCTTTCTCATGGTGGACATTTATCTCACGGTTCTCCAGTGAATTTCTCTGGTAAAGTATACAAACCTTTCTTTTACGGAGTTAACAAAGAAACTGAAATGGTTGATTACGATCAATTAGAAGAAGTTGCTTTACGTGAAAATCCAAAATTAATTATTTGTGGAGCATCTGCTTACAGCCGTGATTGGGATTATGCACGTATTCGTAAAGTTGCTGATAAAATTGGAGCTTTAGTTTTAGCTGATATTTCTCACCCAGCAGGTATGATTGCTGCAGGTTTATTAAACGATCCATTTGATCACTGTCATATTGTTACAACAACAACACATAAAACGTTACGTGGTCCAAGAGGTGGTGTAATTATGATGCGTCACAACATCGATAATCCATTTGGAATTAAATGGAACAATGGTAATTTAAAATCGATGGCTGCTTTATTAGATGCTGCTGTTTTCCCAGGAATGCAAGGTGGACCATTAGAGCATGTAATTGCTGCTAAGGCTGTTGCTTTTGGTGAAGCTTTATCTGATAATTACAAAACTTACATGAAGCAAGTAAAATTGAATGCTTCTGTAATGGCTGAAGAATTTGTTAAAAGAGGATATAAAGTTATTTCTGGAGGAACAGAAAATCATTCTATGTTGATTGATTTACGTTCTAAAAATGTAACAGGAAAAGATGCTGAAAACGCATTGGTTAAAGCTGATATTACAGTAAACAAAAACATGGTTCCTTTTGATACAGAATCTCCGTTTGTTACTTCAGGAATGAGAGTTGGTACTCCAGCGATTACTTCAAGAGGTGTTAACGAAACTGAAATCCCAAAAATTGTTGAATTAATAGATCGCGTTTTATCTGATTTTACAAACGAAGCTACAATCGAAGCAGTTCGTAAAGAAGTAAATGCTTTAGTAAGTGGTCGTCCATTGTTCAAATGGTAATCAATTAAAAAAATACTATATTTAAAGGTCGAATATTTTATTCGGCCTTTTTTATTAAAATAATTATTTATGAAAAATACACACACACTTCATTTGCTTATTGATTTACAGACAAAACAATTAAATAATTTGTTGGAAAATGTAACTGATGAAATTTCAAATCAAGAAAAAAATAATTTAAATTCAGTTAAATGGTTGGTAGGTCATTTGGTAAACACACGATTAATAATATTATCAACATTGACAAAAACACCATCTGATCCAGAATTCGCAAAACTTTTTGGTAGAGATTCTTCTGGAAAAATTGATAGTAATTTCCCTACAATTGAAGAGTTAAAGGAAAAATGGAATGAAACTTCTGATAAAATAGCTTTAGAATTCAACACAAAATCAAACGAAGATTTCAATGAAAAATCCCCTATTCCATTTCCAGTTGGAGATGACACTTTAATTGGATTTATATCTTATTTGGTATATCATGAAGCTTTTCATATTGGACAAATATCAATCGTAAAAAGAGTAGTAAATATTAATTAAAGCTGAATTTGGTATTCTTTTTCAGGTTCAGCTTACTAATTATTATTCCTTTGCCCAATTAGACAATTTCAAACGTTCTTTTTCGGATTCTATTCGTTGCGCTTCTTTTTCTAATTCAAGTTTCTTTTTGTTATTTTTTAATTGTTGAAAAAACACAAAAGTAGAGACACCAATAAATATAAATAATCCAGTTAAGAAAATATAGATTAATTTCTTTTCTCTTTTTTCGACATTACTTTTAGAAGCATAAAATGCTTTCTCTTTTTTATCCATCTCAAGTTTAGCTTTCGCCTCTTCGATCAAGTAACTAGTCACCAATTTTGATGTTTCATTTTGGTTCAAGCGCGTTTCTCTTTTTAGATCAATAAATAAAAGATCTAATTTTTCTATAAGTTTCTCAACTAAGCCAGAATTATGTTGCACATTCGCTAAAAATATTTTAAAATTAATATAGTCAATTTTCGCCTGAATACTCATTTGATCGAAATACTTAGAAGCAATTCCATCGATCTTTTTAGCTTCTTCAATTTCATTTAATTTGACTAAAGCAATACCGTAATTTTTTTGCATGCTAAAATCCAATAAAAAATCGTTGTCTGAAAAAGAAAAATCAAAATAGTTTTTTAAAAACGGTAATGCTTCTTTGTAATTACCCATCCAATACAAAGTTCTTCCGATGTTCCCCTGCACCAGCGAATGAAAATTTTTCTCATTGTCTAATTTAGCAGTTGCTAAGCTAACTTCCTTAAATAACTCTAATGCTTTCTCGTGTTTTTTTTCCTTGTAATAAACTAAAGCTATATTATTTAACGCTGATGGATGAGACACTTTGTTCGTGAAGTTTTTACTTATTCTATATTGCGTTTCAAATTCATTTAAAGCTTCTTTTGTTTTTGAAAGCTTTAGATATAAAGTCCCAATACGATTATGAACTAAATAAAGATTAAATGGATCTTGCTCATTTTTAATGTATTTTTTAAAATAAGTAATTGATAAATCAATCGCTCCTAATTCATAAAATAATTCAGCAAAAGTTGAATTGTAAATATTTTGGTATTTAGTTGAATCGAAAAGGTTTAATTTTTGTGCCTTTAATAGTTTAACAAGTGCATCTGAATAATTCTTATTATAAATATCCCTTTTGGAATAATCTACTAATAAAAGTATTTTATGTTTTTTAGATAAATGATCGTGATTCTCCGATTTGATTTTATTTAACAACTGAAAACCTTTTTCGTATTCATTAGCTGTATACAAAGAATCAACATTACTAAAGTTTACATCAATAGTTGAATTTTGTGAAAAAACAGATGAAATTCCAAATAGGATGAAAAATATAAATAGCTGTTTGAGCAAATTCATTGAAATTTGTATTCAGTTAATAATAGTTAATTACAAATATAACAACTTAATTTACAAGTCTTTTAATTTTTCAATCTGCTCATTAAAATCAGCTCTTAAATCTTCATGAAGGCTAAGCATCACTTTATCAATGGTAGTAATTTGACGCATGTAAATATTAAAAACGATTGGATTTCGTTTAAATGATAACTTAACTTTACGCATTTGTTCACAGAAAAAAATCAACAATTCAATTTCTGTTTCAGGCTTTTTAGAATATTTAATATATTTGTTAACTAACTTCAAAATACGCTGAATTGGTTTTTTCATTGTTTTCCAACTTCTTGAATCAATGTTTTGAAAAGCAATTGAAATCTCTTCTTTTATTTTAGAAATGTAATTTTCTTCGTAATCAGCTTCGAATAATAAATAATTCAGTAACTCTTTATTTTCTTTACTGTACTTCATTAAATTCGACAACAATTCAATTAATTCATCATTTTCAAGATGTTTGAATTCTTTCTTCAATTCACTTACAGATGCTATTTTCATTTTGAAATCGATTTTAATCTATTAGTTGCTTCTATTATATCTTTCCAAATTACAGATTTTGATTTTTCGCTGATCTTAAATTCATTGGACAATTTCTCAAAACTTAAAACGGCATCAACGACTTGTACAATAATACTTTTGGGATTTCGTATGCCGACTTTTTTCGCAATGATTAATATATCGTCTATTTCAATATTCTTCGATTTACCATTGATATTCATCTTGTGGAATTTCATGCTCGGTAAATAAGGATCGAAAGGATAGGTTAAATCATAACTTGGAGCTAATTTCCATTCACCATCTTCATGCATGACAAATCCAATATTTTTCATGTGATCATCCATATTACAAGCTGCTACATTGAATACCAACTGACGAAACATTCGTTCTTTATCAGAATGTTTTAACTTTAATTGTTCTAATACAACAAAACATTGCTCATAAGAGAATGGTGTAGTTCTATTTTCATAACCTGTTAATGCTAATAATGTTTGAAAATGAATTTTCGCTCCATTTTTACGTTCAAATCGCTTGGTAATAAAATGAGTATTCCCTTCATTTTGAATTAATTTACTCTCTTCTATGTCAAGGCCAGCTAATTTAGACATTTGATAATAAACGTATTCGACCAAAGTTTTTTCTTTCCCCCAATTCGTCTCAGAATCATGACCTAATTTCACAATAAAATATTCAAAGAGTGGATCAGAATGTAAAATGTCACCGGCTTTTATTTCTCCTGTAATTGGATGAATCGCTACTAAAACTTTTGCTTGAGCGCCACCTACTGAAGAACCAATCGTTAATATATTTTGCAATGCTTGTTGATTGTCGATATAATCTTTGAAGGCATATTTGTTAGAAATTATTTTTTCAGAGATACTGACAATTTCAGAAAAATCAACCGTTTCAATAGAATTGATGATTGTTTTGCCAGGTTCATATTCCAAGGCACCGACTCCCCTTTTTCCAGTATACATCAACCGTTCGATCGGATTTAAATCACTTTCTAAGATATTGTTCTGCTCTAACCATGTATGAAAAACACGATTCCCAAAATAATCAGGTAAACTATCTGCAATCATTGGTATTAACCCTTGAAATACAGGTTCATAAATTGAAGAAGAATGAATTTTAACTGATTTATTTACTAATAAAGGAGAAATATTTAATGGACTTTTCTGATAATTTTCATCCAATTCAACAATAGAACGATTGTTTTTATCATCCCAATAAACATAACCTATTGTTGTATTCCACAATGTAATCTTGATCGAACTCATCGTTTCAATTTATTCTATTTACCAGTTTGAAACATTTCTTTCGGAGATATTTTCTCAATTTCCATCAAAGCTTCAAACTCATTTATTTTATTGAACACTTTTAGAATTCTTAGGATGAAAATGAAAGACGTATTTTTTCCTTTTTCAATTTCACCAATTCGAATGCGCGTCGTACCAATTTGATCTGCTAAATCTTGCTGACTAAAACCCGCTTGTTTTCTCAAAAGTTTGATTCGATTTCCAAATTCTTCTAATAAATCGCCTTCTAACAAATACCTCCAATCCATAAAATGTATCGTTTATATTTCAAAAATACGAAAATTAGATTATAACGTATCAAATATATTACATTATTTTATTTTGTAAAACACTGAAAATTGACCAAAAATAGGATAAACAGTTCCTAAACCTTTACTTCCATTACCAGTAAACACATTATATCCTCCAGAAATAGCAACTCTCATATTTGCTGGTAATTTATAACTTAGCCCAACTTCTAAAGATAATAACGGAGCATTTTTCTGCAAATCATCGAACAATTGAGAACCGTAATTGACATGTGCCATCCCTGCGTTTAAACGAACTAACGGTTGAAAATCTTTCGAAAATCTAAAATAATAAATGGCAGAAAGTTCAGTTTCTAATGTTGCAAGTGCATTTGAATGAATGGCAGAACCAAATCTTGAACTGACAATATTTAAACCAAAAGTTATTTTTTTATGAGCAATTTTTTCTGATTTAAATTCAGCTGTCACTCCATTTTCCCAATAAAATCCTGTGAATTTTTTACAACGAATTCCAGCTTCTATTGAATAAGTTGAATCTTGAGAAAACGAGAAAAAACTGATATTGCTAACTAATACAATAATGAATAGGAATCTCATAATTTACTTTTTATTTCGTTAAACGTTGTTTGTTGTAATTGAATATCTTCGGTTGAAACTGTTGGTCGGCCTTTTAATCGAGTGAAGACATGTAAATTTGAATTCACCATTTGAACACTGAATTCTGAACCATCGGATTGTTTTACACCGCTATACAATATTGGAGCAGAAACAGGATCAGCCGAACTATCGTCTTTCGATTTGTAAACAAACATTTTAACATTTGAAGGTAAAACAATTCCATCTTCTAAATTCTTTCTTACTAACTGTGTCAAGTCGTTTAATTGAGATAAAGCTTGATAAGGTCTGTATTTATACCAAAATCCATTTTCACCCGCTTCCATTTCAGAAGTACTATAAGACAAAGCTGGCCCAACCGTATTTACAATCGACAATATCTTATTTGAAGGAACAATTATTGGATCGATTAAAAAAATATTTTTTAAAACATCTGGATTAATTTTGGAATCATACACTGCATTTAAAACCAGTGGACAACCTGTTGAAGAACCAATAAAACTGATGTTTTTATATCCCAAATTTCTTAATTTAACATATTCATCGATGATTGGTTGTTGCCAATCCTGCCAAGAAGCAGCTTTAAAATCTGAATAATCTCTCCCATGTCCACCTAACAATACGATTGAAGTATAAAATTGTCCAGTTGATTTTGCAAAATCTCTTAATTCAATCCATTCAAAAGTTGTCGCAGTAAAACCATGCACAGCTATAATTACAGGAGTATTCAAATCAATAGTTGATGGATTTGGTTTTGCTGCAGACAATAAAAATCGTTCAGGATATGTCAAACTAGAATCATTAATTTGAGTCCCATCTAAATCAACAGCATTATCGATTGGA
>CANGHX010000034.1 GCA_947453715.1 Flavobacteriales bacterium
TAAAAGTGTAAAAATGTACAAATCAGACTTACCACACAACCACCTGCATCATTTGAACCTAATCCTCTTATGATCTCTTCGTTTTCAAAGTATTCAAAAGGATTCGTAGTATAGCCAGAACAAGGTTTTACCGTGTCAATATGAGAATTTAACAGTATTGTTTTTTTTGTAGAATCAAAACACTTATTAAAGGCCCAAATATTGTTGAATTTTCTTTGACACGGTATCGATTTTGAATTGAAAAATGCTACTAATTGATCAGCTATAATAGCTTCTTCCTTAGAAAAACTAGGAGTTTCTATCAATAATTTCAATAAATCGAAGGCTTGTTCCATTAGCTTATTATTTCTGTTTTTAAACTTAATTGTTGCATTGCATTCATTGCTGATGTGATCACTACTTTATTTATACCTTCTTGTTTGGCGTCAAACGCATTTTTCAATTTTGGTATCATACCTTCAGAAATAACTTTATTATCAATTAATTGCGATAATTCAGTCGATTTAATTATTTGAATTACAGAAGAATCATTGTTCGAATCTTGAAGCACACCATCTTTGTCCATTATGTAATACAATTCAGTAGTATATAGTTTTGAAAGTGCAACACTAATTTCTTTAGCGATTGTATCTGCGTTAATATTTAATAATTCTCCATTTGAACCAGCAATTGAACATACTACGGGAACTAATTCATTTTGTATTAATGCATTTAGAAAAGTGGTATTCACTTTTTCAATATCTCCCACATAACCAAAATCAATTGGGATAGGATTTCTTTTTTTGACTTTTAATAAGTTTCCATCTATTCCACTAATTCCTATTGAGTTACAATTGTTTTTCTGAAGTGAAGCTACAATTGATTTGTTGATTTTTCCTGCATAAACCATCGTAACCACTTCTATTGTATTTTCATCTGTTACTCTTCTTCCATCATGAAAAATGACTTCATTTCCAAGTATTGAATTCAATTTAGAAGCATATTTTCCACCTCCATGAACGATCAATTTTTTCTCTTTAATCTTAGAGAATTGGTGAAGAAATTCAGCTAATTTTTCTGAATCGTCCAATAATCCACTTCCTATTTTATATATTTTAATTGTTTCCATTGGTCAATATTTCTGATAATACTGCTTGCGCTGCAAATTCACGAAGTTTCACTTGATGATAAATTAATGAAGAAGGATGATCCAATACTTCGTCTGTTACTTCTACATTTCTTCTAACTGGCAAACAGTGCATTACATAAGCATTGTCCGTTAAATTGATTTTTTCTTTTGTAATTGTCCAATCGGAATGTAAATCAGAGACTTGTCCATAATTTTCAGTGGATGTCCAGCTTTTAACGTAAACAAAATCAGCATTTTCTAAAGCTTTATCCTGATTGTATTCGATTGTAGCATTTTGTGTAAATTGTTCATCTAATTCAAATCCTTTTGGATGGGTAATTACAAAATCGACATCCATCTCATTTGTCCATTCAGCAAAAGAATTGGCAACAACCTGTGGTACTGCTTTCGGATGTGGTGCCCAAGTCAATACCACTTTTGGTTTACGAATTGTTTTCATTTCTGTTAAAACCATCATATCAGTTAATGATTGCAAAGGGTGTAATGTGTTGCTTTCTAAAGAGATAATAGGAACATCTGCATATTTTATAAAGTTATTTAGCATTTTTTCTTCTCCATCAATTGAACGGTTTTTTAATTCTGGAAATGAACGAATTGCAATAACATCACAATAAGTCGAAATGACTTTTGCAGCATCTTTAATATGTTCTTGCGTCTCTAAATTCATGATCGTACCATCTTCCATTTCTAATTTCCATGAATCCGAATTCAAATTGATGTTGATTACATTCATTCCTAAATTATAGGCCGCTTTTTGAGTACTTAATCTTGTTCTTAAACTAGGATTCATAAACAACATGCACAAGGTTTTATTTTTTCCTTGATAAGCATTTTTAAGTGGATTCATCTTGAATTCTAAACCTTTGTTAATTAAAGATTTAATATTTGAAACGTCTTTTACAGAAGTGAAATTTTTCATTTTAATTACGATTAAAAATTACAATATGGGGGCTAATTCCATTTGAAATGCTTTCAAAAACAAATCGATTTCTTTGGTTGTGACATTTAATGGAGGTAAAATTCGAATCACATTTGGGTTATCTGAATTTCCAGTAAATATTCCATGATTGAAAAGGATCGAATTTCTTAAGTCGCTTATAGGAAATGCTAGTTCAGTCCCCATCATCAATCCTTTACCTTTTATTTTAACAATTCCATCAATATCCTTTAAAGTATTTTGAAAATAGCTTCCCATTTTAGCTGCATTTTCAATTAAATTTTCTTGTTTGATGACATCTAAAACAGCTATTGCAGCCGCACAAGCAAAATGATTTCCGCCAAATGTTGTTCCTAAAAGCCCTTTTTTAGCTTCAAAATCAGGAGATATTAATACACCTCCGATTGGAAAACCATTCCCCATTCCTTTCGCAATTGTTATCAAATCCGCTTTAATTCCAGCATGTTGATGAGCGAAAAATTGACCTGTTCGGCCATAACCACTTTGTATTTCATCAAGAATTAGAACAACATTGTTTTTTTTACATTCCTTTTCGATTAACTGAAGAAATGATTCACTCGGCATGTCTAAACCACCAACACCTTGAATTCCTTCTATAATAACCGCTGCAATATCTTCTTTTTGAATTGTTTCAATAAAGCTCTGTTCATCATTTAATTCTAAAAAATAAACAGGGTAATTATTTTTATTAATTGGAGCTGCTATTTTTTGATTGTATGTGACATTGATTGCAGCAGCAGTTCTACCATGAAAACTATTGTTAAAGGCAATCACACTTTTTTTACCAGTTTTAAAAGAAGCCAATTTTAATGCATTTTCATTTGCTTCAGCTCCTGAATTACATAAGAAAAGAGAGTAATTTGTGTATCCTGAGATTGTAGTCAATTTTTCAGCTAACTCTTCTTGCAAAGGCATTTCAATCGAATTTGAATAAAATACGATTTTATCGAGCTGTTTTTTTAATGTTTCGACATAATGAGGATGACCATGACCAATTGAAATTACACCATGTCCTCCATATAAATCTATATACTCTTTTCCTTGTTTATCAAATAAATAACAGCCTTTACTTAAATCGATTGTTATAGCGTATTTTGAATAAACATCAAATAATTTATTTTCCATTTTAAAAGTAATTTGCCTTTAAATTTAAACTTGATTTTTGCGGAATACCAAGCATAAGATTCATATTTTCAATAGCTTGACCTGCCGCTCCTTTTAATAAATTGTCGATAATTGATACAACGTGTAGTTTCTTACCATACATTTTCAAGTGAATCAAGCAGTTATTCGTTCCAACAACTTGTTTTAAATGAATTTCATTGTCAGAAATGACTACGAATTCAGAATTTTTATAGTAATCGTCATACATCATTTTCACCTTTTCAAATGACTTATTGATATCAGTATAACAACTCGCAAATATTCCTCTTGTGAAATCTCCACGCATTGGAACAAAATTGATTTCTTTTTTGAAATCAGGTTGTAATTGAAGGATTGATTCACCGATTTCGCCTAAATGTTGATGTTCAAAAGATTTATATACAGATAAATTGTTGTTTCTCCAGCTGAAATGAGAAGTTTCCGATTTTTCTTGTCCAGCTCCTGTTGAACCAGTAATTGCATGAATGTGAATATCATTCGAAAGCAATTTATTTTTCGCTAATGGTAATAATGCTAGTTGAATAGCTGTTGCAAAACAACCCGGATTGGCAATGTTTTTAGCTGTTTTAATCTCTTCAACATTCAGATCTGTTAAACCATAAACAAACTTTCGCTTTCCTACAACTGAATTGAGTGTTAATCGAAAATCATTGCTTAAATCAATTACTTTAGTGAAAGAAGGGATATTCATTTCTTTCATTAAATTCAATGATAATCCATGTCCTAGACACAGAAAAAGTATATCAATATTGGGAGATAATTCATTCGTGAATTCTAAATCTGTTTGACCTATTAAATCTTGATGAACAACATTTACTTTTTGACCACTAAAATTTGAACTGACAATTGATTTTAATTCAACGTGAGGATGATGAATCAATGTACGAATCAATTCTCCAGCCACATATCCACTACCTCCGATGATTCCTATTTTAAATTTCATTGTTTACAGAATAATAGATTGATAATGAGTTTGAAAGAATTTTGGTAAACCCCTTTACATCTTCGCCGTTCCAAGTATTGTTCATTTCTCCGTATTGTCCAAATTTGGTATTCATTAAATCGTTATTAGATTCAATTCCATGAATTTCAAATCGATAAGGATGTAATTCTAACATCACTTTTCCATTTACGTTTTTTTGAGTACTACTTAAAAATTGTTCGATGTTTCGCATAACTGGTTCAAAATATTGAGCTTCATGTAAAAACATTCCATACCAATTCGCCAATTGTTCTTTCCAATGCAATTGCCATTTTGTTAATGTATGCTTTTCGAGATGATGATGTGCTTTGATAATGATTGAAGAAGCAGCAGCTTCAAAACCAACTCGACCTTTAATTCCAATAATCGTGTCTCCCACATGAATATCGCGACCAATTGCATATTCATTCGCAATAGAATCGATTAATTCAATCGCTTTTACCGGAGACATCTCTACTCCATTTACATGTGTAATTTCACCTTCTTTGAATTCAATTGTCAATTTAGAAGATTCCATCTGTAATAGTTGACTTGGAAAAGCTTCACTTGGTAAATATTGATTTGAAGTTAATGTTTCGACTCCTCCAACTGATGTTCCCCATAATCCTTTATTGATCGAATACTTAGCTTTTTCCCATGCGTACTCTACTCCATTTTTAGCCAAATATTCAATTTCTTCTTGACGTGAAAGTTTTAAATCGCGAATTGGAGTGATTACTTCAATGGATGGTGTTAAAATACTGAATGCTAAATCAAAACGAACTTGATCATTTCCAGCTCCAGTACTTCCATGTGCTATATAATCTGCATTTTCAGCTTTAGCATATTCAGCAATAGCAATAGCTTGAAAAATACGTTCTGCACTTACAGATAACGGATATGAATTGTTTTTTAAAACATTTCCAAAAATCAGGTATTTGATAATATTGGTGTAATATTCCTCTGTTTTATTAAGGTTTATATGTTTTTTAACACCTAATTCATAAGCTCGATTTTCAATAGATTGAAGTTCTTCATCAGAATAATTTCCAGTATTCACGAATGCGGAATAAACTTCTAACCCTTTTTCATTTTGAAGGTATTTCACACAGAATGATGTGTCTAATCCTCCACTGTATGCTAGTATTACTTTTTTCATGTTATTATTTTTTTTTTACCACAGAGTTTCACTGAGTTTTTTTTCTGTGTGACTCTGTGCATTACTCCTTCGACACTGTGTTTAAGTTTTTTTTTACCGCAGAGTATCTCAGAGTTTTTTTCTTCTGTGTGACTCTGTGCTGAACTCCTTTGACTCTGTGTTTAAGCTTTTTTTTACCGCAGAGTTTCTCAGAGTATTTTCACTGAGTTTCACTTAGTTTTTTATCTGTGTGACTCTGTGATTTACTCCTTTGACTCTGTGTTTAAGTTTTTTTTTTACCGCAGAGTATCTCAGAGTTTTTTCACGGAGTTTCACTGAGTTTTTTTCTTCTGTGTGACTCTGTGCTGAACTCCTTTGACTATGTGTTTAAACCGCTCTCATACAACATTCCGGTACACAAACATATTTTATGCTCAGTTCGTTCTAGGATGTCAACATTTTTACAGCTTTTACAACCTGCCCAAAACGCATTGTCAGTTGTTAATTCTGAGTATGTAACAGGTTTATAGCCTAGATCTGTATTGATTTTCATGACAGCCAAACTTGTCGTTATTCCAAAAAGTTTTGCACTCGGATACTTTTCTTTTGAAAGTTTTAAGATTTCACTTTTGATTTTTTTTGCTAAACCAGTTTGACGATAATTGGGGTCAACGATTAATCCTGAATTGGCAACAAATTTCTTGTTTTCCCATGTTTCGATGTAGCAGAATCCAACTACATTTTCATGATTCAATGCAATAACCGCATTTCCTTGATCCATCTTCGTTTCGATGTATTCAGGCTTTCGTTTTGCAATACCAGTTCCACGAACTTTTGCAGCATCTTCCATCATTTGACAAATAATAGAAGCATACATCTTGTGACTTTGATTAGCCACAATGACAATAACAGACATACGAATGTTAATTATGAAATATTAAATAAAAGATTGTTTTTAGGATGTTTTTTTCGAAGTACGAAAAACCCGCTAACTAGGATTTCCTAAAAAAAGAAATTAGCATTAGTTCGTCCTTCGAAACGAGCTGGGAGAAATTGTATATGTAAAAAAAAGTTTTTTCATCACGGCGCAAAGATTTGTGATTATTTTTTGATTTACAAAATAAAATTTCAAGAATTTTTTAAAATAATGAAAACTCAAAATATTAAAATACAATATATTATAGATTTAAATTTAAAGTGTATTTAAAAATTTAACAAATTTAAAAGATTCAATAAAATCAATAATTATAAGCTTTTAAGGTAAGTTTTAAGTTAGAGTTGTTGCTTTTTGATTATTAAAAAAATGATTCATTAATTGTTTCAAAAATCAAGAAAATTGAATTTTAGGAATACAAGATTAATAGTAATAAAAAAGATGGTTTTAATATTAAAACCATCTTTTTTATTTGAATTATTCCTTCGTTACTCTTCCGATCATACAACTTGCATATGATTTTGCTTTTTGAAAAAGTGAATTTTCATCGTTTTCTACGGGGTAACCTAAATGTGCTAATTTATCATGAATCAGTTGTAAGTTTTCATCATTTTCATAATCAAATGAAACAACTGAATTTTCGATATCTACGTGAACATTCGATACACCTTCGACTGAATCTAGTCCTTTTGTAATCGTGTTGGCACAACCGCCACATTTTAAATTTTGAATGGTAAACTGACTTTGCATAACTTATGTTTTCTTCTAAGTTAATGCTTGAGGAAGTTTTTATGTGTAACAAATATTACATTTAAAAACTACCCAAATGTGTTGAGACAACTCTAAAACCAATCATTGGACTAGGTGATGTGACGCCTATAAATTTATCATCACTTAAAATTTTAATTTCATCTTGAGTGCACCACCAATTTCCACCAGCTGTTCCTGGATTTATGGGTTTATGATTCACTTTATCTATGTCGTTATAAACCATTTCAGATGCATTTCCAATCATACAGTACAATCCAAATTTATTTGGGAAATATGATTTTGTTGGTGCTAAAATATCAGAATTTGTATTCACTGAAAAATTGTCTTTCTCATAAGTTAATCTCTTGTAGTTTGCCATAAACATCCCAGCTTCATTTTTTAATGAATCTCCCCAAGGGTAAGTCATTTTTTGACCTGCTGAACTTGCTGCATAGACCCATTCTACTTTTAAAGGTAAACGAATATCGCAATATATCTTCCCATTAGAATAATAGTTAGGATTTTTTGATGTATTAAAGTTGTAAACAGCATTTGATAACCATTTACAATACATTTCTGCTCCTTCTCTTGAAATATTGACAACTGGATAATTATCGTATGAGGGATGAGAAAAATAATATTCTTTCATTTTATTATCTTGACCACCAGGAAGATTTAACCATTGATTTTGGTCAGGTTTTGCTTTTAAAAAACCTTCTTTATTTCCTTGAATTAACAAATCAAATAAGAATGTTCTATATTCTAAATTACTTACTTCAGTTTTTTGAATAATGAATGATTGAAGTGAAATTGTTTTATCTTCATATTCAAAAGTACCTGCTGGTAAATAAGTATAACGACGTGAATCAAGTTTTACAAAAGCTTTTATCATTTCTTTCTTAACTTTATTATTCTCTTTAATCTCATCTTCTGTTAACTTAGGAAAGGGATACTCATCAATAATATTATCTGGATCAATAGCAATCCATTTATTTAGATAATCAAGTGTTTTTAGATTTAAGTCATTAGCAGTGACTAAAATATTTTCTGAAAAAATATGCTCATAATTTTCATTAGTCGAAATTGAATCATATTCTACTGATGTAGAGTTAGAATAATTATTTTTCGCTAATTGAGTTTCTTTTTCGATCAATTTAGATGAATTATTTAACGATTTTTGCTCTGAAATTGGTTTAATTTCATTTTGGTTTTCAATTGTATTCGGTATTAATAAATATGCTAACATTGAGATGGTACAAGTGCTTGAGATCATGATTATCAATTTTTTAGTTGTTAAAAATTGACGTTTTGTTTGAGTTTTAGAAATTGAATCATCTAATGAATTTACAAAACGTTCTTTCGTTTGATCAAAAGAATATTCAGTTGGTTGCTCTTTGGCAAGCTGAAATAAATCGTTTATTTTAGAATGTTTATCCATGTTGCACCTCCCCTGTTTTTAGTGATGATTCAAAGGTTAAGATTTCAGTTAATTTTTCTCTACCACGTTTTAAGCGTTGCTTTACAGCTGATTCACTAACTTGTTGAATTTCTGTTATTTCTTTAATGCTAAAACCTGTGATTTCAAATAATATTATTGCTTCTCGTTGATCTTCTGATAATTTTGCTAATGCTTGATATAAATAATAAATATCTGCACTTTTTGAACTGTCAGCATGTTGATCTTTGATTGAAAACAACACCTTATCTTCCTTTAATTCATCTTCTTTATTCTTTCGATTCTTGTTTGCTAAAATGCGAACACTGATTCCAAAAAGAAAGGATAAAAATGCATCTGAAGATTTTAACGTTTCAAATTTTTCAAATGCAATCAGCAAGGTCTCGTTTATTAAATCGCGAAAATCCATATTTCCATACACTCTTGCTCTGCAGAAGCGTTCGAACCTATCATGAATCGGTTCGTAGAGTGCTAAAAATTGTTCTTGCTTTTTTTTACTCATTTCAATTTGTCATTCTTTCTTGTTCTTTTAGTTAAGTGTCACAAGTGAAAGAAAAGTTACATACGATGAAAAATAAATGTTAGCGTTTAGAAATTTTAATTTCAAAATTAGAAGCCATCATAGTAAATGCCATAATTTCAGTTACTTCAGATGGTTTTGTGATTAACTCAATTTTATAATTTTTGAAAATCATCGAAAGAATTAATTTCATTTCCAACATTGCTAAATTTTTTCCTGGACAAAACCTAGGTCCTGAGCCAAAAGGTAAATATGCGTCTAAATTATGCATTGGACATTTGTGCTCCGTTTTTCGCATCCATCTTTCAGGTTTGAAGGCATTTCCATCTGTAAAATGATCGTTGTGCACAGCGGCATATCTAGAATTCATCATTAATTTTTCTCCTTTTTTGAAAAGATAATTATTGATCGTTACATCCTTTGCAGGTTCCATCAAAAGCAATGGAGCGACCGGTTTTAGTCGCATTGATTCGTTAATTACAGCTTCAGTATATACTAATTCAGTTATTTTTGAGTATTCAGTTAAAAAATTAGAATTTTCAATAACTGATGTCGCTTCTCTATGCAATAACTCTTGAATTTCGGGATGTTGAGCAAGAAGGTAAATTGCCCAAGCAACTGAATGTGCTGTAGTATCTTCACCTGCCATTAATAAAGTCAATAGATTACCTTTGATTTCTTTATCTGAAAAAACATTTTCTTCTTCAGCTGCAACGATTATTGATTCTAATAAATTTTCTGGTTCAACTTTCAAGTTGGGATTTGCAGCAATTCGTTCTCTACCTATTTTAATAAATTTATTGATCAACTTGTCAACTTCTAATAAAGCGGCGTCAAACTCTTTATCTTTCTTTGTTTTATATATTTTATGAAATTGAAAAGGACTATTTATTCGTTTGAAAATCATTGGAAATAACTTTTCCATATGTTCCTGAATAACACCGCCCACCTGTTCTAAAGTATTCATCTCCTCTCCAAAAACAAGTGAAGATGTTACATCAACAGTGAATCTCAATAAGTCATTTTGAATACAATAATTTTCATTTCTCTCACAATAACCTTCTATTTTTAAATGAAATCGTTCTAACGTTTTGATAATTGACGGAAAAAACTGTTGTTGATGTTTTACATCTAATCCTTTCGCAATAATTCTTCTGTGAACTTTCCAATCTTCCCCTTCTGCATTAAAAACTCCATGAACTCCTTCTGCTCTTAGGACTTTATCCATTTTTTGTAATCGAAGAAAATCATCAGGTCTAGCTTTTAATACTTTTTGAATAATTTCAGGATTCGTTATGACGGTAAATTTTGTTGGGCCTAATTTCATTTGATACACTTCACCATGTTCTTCTACCCAATTTTCAACGTATTGATGTAATTGATCGATTTTAATTTGATGCAAATTTCCCAATAATGGTAAACCTTTTGGTCCAGAAGTTTTTTTTAATGTACTGCTCATATAACTAAATTAGAAGTTCAAATTTAAGTTTTTATTTAGTGTAAGACTAATAATTATTTAACTTAAAATAAAAGTTATATATGATTTTTAAAAATGCTACAAATTTTCAATTACTTTCAAAAATATCAATGAATTATAGATTAAAAGTTAATATTTCTAAACAAATTCTAAATTTGCATTAGAATACTTCAGAATGATAGGAAAAGATATCTTGCTAAAATATGGTGCATTAGAAACACAGCTTTCTAAAAGTGAAATCATTTTTAAAGAAGGTGATCATGCAAAATATTACTATCAAATCATTTCTGGTGAGGTTAAAATGTTTAACATCAATAGAGATGGCAAAGAATTCATTCAAGGAATTTTCTCTAAGAATAGAAGTTTTGGAGAACCACCTTTGTTTAATTCAGGGAATTTATATGTTGCGAATGCAATTGCTCTTCAAGATACAAACGTTTTAAAATTGTCTAAGGATTCTTTTATTCAATTACTAAAAGAAAATCCAGATATACATATAGAATTTACTCAAACATTAGCCGATCGATTGCATTTCAAATCATTGATGGCAGCTGAAATTTCAAATAATGATCCTGAGGCTCGAATTTTAACATTGTTGGATTACTTAAAATTTACAATTTATAAAATTGAAGAGCCATTTGAATATGAAGTTGAATTAACACGTCAACAAATAGCTGATTTAACAGGTTTAAGAGTTGAAACTGTTATTCGATCAATAAAATCGTTGGAGAAGAAAGGAAAATTAAAAATTGTTAGTAGAAAAGTTTGGAGGTAAATATTAACCTCCAAATCTTTACTTAATTATTTTCGTTCAATCTTTTCATAAGATGTTACAATTCCTTTGATTAAAGCTGAACTGAAACCACTATGTTCCATTTCATTTAAACCAACAATTGTACAACCTTTTGGTGTTGTTACTTTATCAATTTCTTCTTCTGGATGACTACCGTTTGTAATCAATAGTTCAGCAGCACCTTTAACCGTTTGAGATACAATTTTTGTAGCTGTTTTTGAGTCGAATCCAACTTGAATTCCACCTTGAATCATCGCACGCATAAATCTTAATACATATGCAATTCCACAAGCTCCTAAAATTGTAGCAGATTCCATTAATTGCTCGTCAATCACCACTGTATCACCTAAATGATTAAAGATTTCTGTGATTGTTTCTTGACGATTCAAATGATCTCTACCAAATGAAATTGCAGTAATCGATTCATTAACAGCAGCAGCCGTATTAGGCATTGCTCTAAAAATATCGATATCAAAATCGAAACAAGCTTTCATTTCTGCAGTTGTGATTCCTGTTGCTACAGAAACAATTGTATGACGATTTCCATCAAAAAAGGAAGCGAATTCAGTTAAAAAAGGGATGATTGTATAGGGTTTTAATGCTAAAATGATGATATCACACTCAGCAATTAATTCTTTGTTATCAGATGTAAATACAACGTTCTCTGATTCAAATTGCTTTAATGAAGAAATATTTCTTCTTGATCCATAAATTTTAGCAGTTGTGTCTTTTTGACGAATTCCATTTAATAATGATAATCCTAAATTTCCACAACCTACAATTCCTATTTTTTGCATTATAATTTATTTTTGACAAAGTTAACTTTTTGATTTAAATTAAATCGATTATTCTCAAACTAAAAATGTTACTTTTGTTACAGTTGAAACTATAAATAAACAGTAATTCTTATGAGATTTTTATTAGCATTAATGCTTTTATTGAGTTCTATTCATATTTCTTTAGCTCATGAGTATTACTTTGCTTTTGCGGAAGCGCAGTACAATCATACAACAAAACGTATAGAACTTTCACTTTCTGTTTCGACTCATGATATAGAACATTATCTGCAGGACAGAGGTGTAAAAGTAAAAGAATTGGAAGATTTTCAATCAGATACTTTAATGCAAAAAGAATTTTCAACTGAATTATTAAAAGGAATTTCTTTTTCAATCAATAATTTAGTTGTTAGTTATAAATTGATTGGTTATCAAGTGAATAAAAATGGATTAACCGACTTCTTTTTCCAATCAGAAGTAATTGAATTATCCAATGAAATCAAGATTCGATTTGATCTATTAATGAATCAATACAAAGATCAACAGAATAAATTGACATTTATCTACAATTTAAAAAAGCACACCTACCCTTTTACTCAAATTAAAAAAGAACAGATTATTCATTTAGACTCAAACGAAGAATGAAAATAGTATATACATTTTTGGCTTTAATGCCATTAACATTGGTTGCTCAAAGTAAATTTGCACAATTAGATCAAGAATTACCAACTCCAAACGAGTATCGTAATGCTGCAGGAGCTCCTGGTCATCATTATTATCAGCAAAAAGCGGATTATAAAATAAACGTTTCAATTAATGATGAGAATCAAGTTTTGAAAGGAGATGAAATTATAACTTACACCAATAATTCTCCTGATCAATTGGATTACTTATGGTTACAGTTGGATCAAAATATTTACAGTGAAAATTCTGATAATAAAATGATTGACATCGAGAAGATGGAAGATTTTAAAAATATCGGTGATGTTAAAAAGAAACTGTTCTATTATGATGGAGGATTTAAAATTGATGAAATAACGACTGTTTCTGGTCAAAAAATGAAGTGTTTTATCAACAAAACGATGATGCGAATTGATTTAGCTAAACCTTTAAAATCAAAAGAAAGTATCAGTTTTAAAGTGAAATGGTGGTACAATGTGAATGATCGTATGGCTGTTGGAGGTCGTTCTGGATATGAATACTTTGAAAAAGATAAAAACTATCTCTATACGATTGCGCAATGGTTCCCAAGAATGTGTGTTTACAACGATGTAACAGGTTGGCAAAACAAACAATTTTTAGGTCGCGGTGAATTTACTCTTCCTTTTGGAGATTATGAAGTGAATATTACTGTTCCAATAGATCACATTGTTGGTGCGACTGGAGAATTGCAAAATGCAACTCAAATATTATCAGCAAAACAAAGGGAACGCTTTGCAAAAGCGGCAACAGCTAATGAGCCAGTTTTAATTGTAACGCAAGACGAAGCAATTGAAGCTGAATCTAAAAAAGAAACGAAAACAAAAACCTGGACTTTCAAAGCGACAAATGTGCGTGATTTTGCCTTTGCAACTTCTCGAAAATTCATTTGGGATGCTCAAGGTGTTGAAATCAATGGTAAAAAGATTTTGGCAATGTCTTATTATCCAAAAGAAGGGAATCCGTTGTGGGAGAAATATTCTACAAAATTGGTCGCTCATACTTTAAAAACGTATTCAAAACACACAGTTGATTATCCTTATCCTGTTGCCATCTCTGTTCACGCGAAATGGATTGGCATGGAATACCCAATGATTTGCTTTAATGGTGGACGTCCTGAGGAAGACGGAACATACTCTGAAGATACAAAATATGGCATGTGGGGGGTAATTATTCATGAAGTTGGTCATAATTTCTTTCCAATGATTATTAATTCAGACGAAAGACAATGGTCATGGATGGATGAAGGTTTGAATACATTTGTTCAGTATTTAACTGAGCAAGAATGGGAACGCGGTTATCCTTCACGAAGAGGTCCTGCTTATTTGATCGCTGATTACATGCGTGGTGATAAAAAAGGACTTTCTCCTATTATGACAAATTCTGAATCAATATTACAATTTGGAAACAATGCTTATGGAAAACCAGCAACAGCATTAAACATTCTTCGTGAAACCGTAATGGGAAGAGAATTATTTGATTACGCATTTAAAACGTATTGTGAACGATGGAAATTTAAACATCCAACCCCAGCAGATTTCTTTCGGACAATGGAAGATGCATCAGCTGTCGATTTAGATTGGTTTTGGAGAGGTTGGTTCTATTCTACTGATAATGTAGATGTTTCACTAGAGAAAGTTCGTTATTTTCAATTAAATACTAATAATCCAGATATTGAAAAACAGGCTTTAAAAGAAAAAGATGCTTCAAAAGATCAATTTATTGGAGATACTAGAAACAAAACATTGATTGAAAAAACAGCAAACGAAAATGATCCAACATTAGATGATTTCTATAAAAAACGTAATATCTACGAGGTTGATGCGCTTGATCGTTTAGAATATGATAAATTCAAAAATAAATTAACGCCCGATGAAAGTAAATTATTAGCTGAAAACAATCATTTTTATGAATTAACATTTAAAAATGTAGGCGGTTTAGTTACTCCATTGATTATTCGTTTTACTTACAGCGATAACAGTACAGAAGTTATTCGTATTCCAGCTGAGATATGGGTTCAAGGTCAAGAGGTTATTTCTAAAGTTTTTGTCTTAAAGAAAGAAGTTATTTCCGTTCGAATAGATCCGTTTTTGGAAACAGCTGATACAGATTTAAACAATAATTCATGGCCAATCGAAATTGAACCAACTCGTTATCAATTGTTTCAGCAAAATAAGTTAAATGAAAACCCAATGCAACGACAAAAGCGTTTGGAAGAGATTAAGAAGTAGGAAAATTAAGCTTCCTCCTTTGAAGGAGGATTGAGGAGGATGATAACCTGTGAACTAAAATTTGTGTTTTTTTTTATCACATTTTAAATTTCCACTGTCACCTCCCATAATCTCCTTGCGCTAACGCTTAGTCTTCGCAAATATATTTGCTCTCCTCAAGGAGGGAAATTGAAATTTAAAATTACAAAGAGAGTTACTTCTCTTTCGTGTAAAAATCTAAATATTTATAGTATTTATCACGAACGTAGGCTATAAGATCCTCATTTTTAGCTGATTTCATGTAAGACTCTTTTAAATTTAAAAAGATGTAAAAACGATCAAATTCTTCTTCAGGTATTTGAATTACATTGTGTTCGTTGTAAAGTTTTATTAAAGTTATTGTGGCAATTTTTTTATCTTTTTTGTGAGCTAAATCCCATTTCCAATCTTCATTGTCCTTTTCTGTGATGTTGTAATTAACTTTAAGCGAACGAATATCAATTTTATAGAAATCTATGTAATTGTAATATTTGTCTCTAACAAAATTGTAGACATCTAAATCGGTATTGTTTTTCAAGAATGATTCCTGTAAGTTCATGTAAATTTGAAATCTCTCGAATTCTGAAATTGGTAAATCAATTGCTTTGTTTGCGACATACATGTTAAGTAATTCACGCACAGCACCTTTGAAGTTTGAGCCTAAGAGTTTTCGCCATTCTGTATTTTGTTCTATTTGCATGGCGTTCATGATCTTAAAGTGTTCGTACTTATCTTTAACGAAAGTAACCAACTCCATTTCGGTTGCCGTTTTGAAAAAATCGATGTCTATATTTAAGAATGAGATAAATTCATCGAATTGTTCTTCTGTCAGTTCAATAATATCATATGAAACATATAAACGAAGAAGTTCCTTGACAACTTGACGCTGATTGTCTTTAAATTCTTGTTCAGCAATCCATCGTTTGTTTTGTTCTTTTTTAGAAAAAGCTTGGTATAGCGCAGTAATTGGACTTTGCATTGCTTCAATACCTGTAACCATTCTTGTTTCTCTCATTGCCAAAGAAGAACGTTCTTCTTTGATTTGCTCTAATGATTTTAATGGGTGAATGACTACTTCTTGAATATTTGTTGCTAATCGTTCAATATATTCTTTTACAATAAACTGACAATTTGAATCTGCTAAAACTCTAAATCCGATAATTGGATAACCTTTAATCGATAAGTTAATTGAATCTTTATTATTAACATATAATGAAAAACTTCCGTTTGGCTGACCGAAAACACCTTTTCCTTTTGTTCTGTTTACAATCATGAAATTGTAGAAATATTGAGGAGAAAGCGTATCAATAACTTTTCCTTGTAATAAAACCTTTTCACAATTTTGCTGTGAGTAGGTTGTTCCGATTGTTAAAAAGGAAAAGAATAAAATGAAATTTTTTATAGCCATAAAGCTAAGTTAGTGATTTATGTATAAATGTTTTATTGATTAGCTGTTATAAATTGTTAATTTACATTTGTAAATATTTAATTAAACCAAGATTAACATTTGTAATTAATTAAATCTGTAGATTGTTACAATTCTAAATTATAAGATTTAGAATTTTTAACTTAACCTTTTATCAAAAAAACCATTTCTTCTTTCTGTAATATATTGTAATTTTGTAATATGAAAAGAGTTGTAGTTGGTTTGTCTGGTGGCGTTGATTCAAGCGTTGCTGCTTATCTTTTAAAAGAGCAAGGATATGAAGTAATTGGAATGTTTATGCGTAATTGGCATGATGAATCCGTTACCCTTTCTGATGAATGTCCTTGGATAGACGATTCAAACGATGCTTTACTAATAGCGGAACAGCTAAATATTCCTTTTCAAGTAATAGATTTAAGTAAAGAATACAAGGAAAAAATCGTTGATTACATGTTTAATGAATACGAGGCAGGAAGAACTCCTAATCCAGATGTATTATGTAATCGTGAGATTAAATTTGATGTGTTTTTAAAAGCTGCTATGGATCTTGGTGCTGATTATGTCGCTACTGGTCATTATTGCAGGAGAATTGATCATGAGGACGGAACAGTTGGTTTATTAGCTGGAAAAGATCCGAGTAAAGATCAATCTTATTTCTTATGTCAATTGAATCAAGAACAACTTCAAAAATCACTTTTTCCGATTGGGGAATTATTAAAATCTGAAGTAAGAGAAATTGCAAAAAAAATAGGTTTATTAACCGCAGATAAAAAAGATTCTCAAGGTTTATGTTTTGTTGGAAAGATCAGTTTACCTCAGTTCTTACAGCAAAAACTGAAAGCAAAACATGGTGAAGTTATTGAGATTCCAAGTTCCGAAAAACAACTTTTGGCTTATCAGGAAATTGAAGTTACACCTGAAAATGTTGAACAATTAGCGCAACCATTTGTATTTCAAAAAGAAATGGGAGTTAACGTTGCAACACATCAAGGCGCTCATTATTATACAATTGGACAACGAAAAGGATTGCAGATTGGTGGTCGTCCTCTACCGTCATTTGTTATTGGAATTGATACGGTAAACAATTTAGTTTTTTCTGGTCAAACAGATGAACATCCAGGTTTAAATAAACATGCTTTATTCATTAAAAATGAAGATGTTCACTATATTAATTTGAAGTATCGTTTGGTTGTTGGAGAAACAAAAGAAATGATGGTACGAGTTCGTTATAGACAAGCGCTTCAGTCAGCTACTTTAATTCAAAAAGAGGAAGGTCTTTATATTTTATTTCAACAAAAACAAAGAGGAATAACTCCTGGACAGTTTGCAGCTTGGTATGATGGTGAAGAATTGATTGGTTCTGGTGTAATTAGCTGATTTTTTTAGTTTAGAGTTGAAAAGTTATTAGTTGATAGCTATAGTTACTTTGGGAAATATTCTTTGAATGTTTTGTCTATGTAGAAAACTAGGATTTTCTCTATTTTACTAGAAGTTTCATTAGTGTTAGTTGTATCTATATCAACCGTTTTTAAAGGATTTACTTCATTTTTTTGAGATTCAATAGTATTAGTATTAGAGTCTTTACTTGTTTCGTTATTTTCAATTCCATTAGCAGGCATTTTACCTGTTATGAGCCATGAAGCATTCACTCTTGGAAATGAATTCAACGTTTTTTCTAGAAAATCTAAACTTGGTTTATTCCTTCCACCTAATACATGACTTACATTTGATCGCTGGACACCTATTGTATCTGCAAATGAAGATGCAGTAATATTGTGCATCTTTAAAATTAAATGAAGTCTATTTTGAATTGACATTTGTAATATATTGAATCGGTTACAAATATATACAAATTTAATTACTTATGTTGATTTGTTTATTGTTACAAATGTTTACAAACAAAAAAAGGAGTCACGAGGACTCCTTTCAAATATTTATATATCAATCAATTAATTCGCAAATACATTGTAAAAAATTGGTAATGCTTGTTGATTTTTAATTGCGTCTCCTCTCTTAATTGTATCCATTAATTCTGCAACTTCAAAAACGTTTAAGTTACTTTGCATTCCAAGCTCTTTGTGTCTATTTAACTTATAATAAGCTAATTTAATTGAATTATTTATCATGTTTTCCTGTATAAAGTTCATATCGTTAAAATTTACTATACACCTCGTTTAACGTGAAGTATTCATTTTTGGTTACAAAAAAGTTAAAATATTTTTATTTTGTATAACCAAATAGCACCTAATTATTTAATCAATTAAAATCAAATCATTTATTATCAATACTTTAATTTACAAAAAATAAAGTTACAAATGAAATAATTTCACAAAAAAATAACATAAAAAAAAGCACTCTCTTTCGAAAGTGCTTCATAATCTGAAGGTTAATTCAGTTTTTTAAATTCCTGTATTGACTAGCTTATTCCATTCTTCAATGGTAATTAACTTGATTGGAACGATTTCGGCAGGTTTACCGCTTAATCCAGCTTGACCATTCGTTCCGCTAAATCCATCTTTTACTTTTAAGATAGTTCCGATCAGTTTTGTTTTTTTATTGTCTCCTTTCCCACCTTTTCCTCCAATACCAATCTGCCCAGGTAAACCAGCATGATTTTCAACTGAAAATAAATTAGAGATATCACCCGATGTATTGTCAAAAATAAATGAGATTTTACCAGCATTTCCTCCATGCCCAGCATTTCCACCATTACCACCATTACCACCATTCGGAGAATTGATGTTTTTAGTAGAGTCAATCAATCCATCAGAGCCTTTCCCTCCTATTCCACCATTTCCACCATTTCCTCCGTTAGCTCTTATTACAATAGGTTGTCCGATGTATTTTATTAAGTAATTATTACTTTTTCCATTTGATAAATACGAATGAATTGAAACGAAAGAAGTTTGGTTTACTTTGCGAACTTTAGCTACTATTTTAACATCTAACGCATTTGTTCCGTTTTCACCATTTGTTCCGGGTAAACCATTTTCTGAATAGTTTTTAGCTGGATTTCCGTTTGTGCCATTATATCCATCTGAACCTGAAGCTAAAATTTGACAAGTAGTTGGGTAATCTATAATTAAAGATTTTTCTCCTAATAGTTGATTTGTTAATCTGTTTTTTAGAGATAATTTGACAGTTTCAGTTGTTGCAGGTTCGCTAATTTTCATTTGAACAGATGAACCAATCATTTCTACTTCTTTTGGTGAAACATTCATGAAATTTGCTTCTGGAAATAATTTTTCATTTGGAGCAGCTGTTTTACCATTGCTAAAAATTAATTCGTACTCCAATGGTTTTAGGTCATTTGCGAAGATGTAATTTGAAAGAATTATCATGCCTTTCACGTATGGTAAACGAATTGTAAGCTTGTAGGAATGAGTGTTATCATAATTAACTTCAATATTCATTGTATTATTTGAAGCCGTTATTTCGCCTTGGTTAAAGCTTAAAACACCTTGATTGAAGTTGATAAGATGGTCAGCAGTAACTCGAACTTTACGCCATTTCATAGATGATTCGTTCGGTTTTAAGATTGTAGGATTCCCTCTTTTATGCATTAAATTCACTTTAATTCCAATACTGTTGGAAACACCAAAAGAGGAAGAATCAACTTCAAAACTAATATCAGTTACTTTTTTAGCGAATGCGCTGTTAAAGAAGACTAACAATAATGTAAGTGTAATAATCGCTTTCATTTTATTCTAAAATTATTTTATTGTCTAAAACTTGAATAATGTCTCCGGGAATTAATTTTGCACGTTTTCTCGTTTCTATTTCTCCGTTTCTAACGACCATCTCTTCATCAACAATCATTTTAGCATGACCACCAGTTTGTGCTAATCCAATTGCTTTTAAAAGTTGAATTAATTCAATGTATTCTCCTTCGATCTTAAAGTTTTGTTCCATTTTGTTTATTTATATAAGTTTGAAATACATTTTCAGCAGCTTGAAAAGATGATATTTTACCATCAATCACATCTGATTCTGCTTGTGCTATTTCATGTTCATTTGTTTCGTCTAGAAAAAATCGGTCCAAAATTAAATCTTTCAACGTCTCTTGAAACCAAAATTTATCTTGTATATGTCTTTTCTTTGAAAACCAACCATTTAAAGTTGTTTGATTAACAAAAGATTCTATCGTTTGCCAGACCTGTTCTAAATTTTCACCTTGAACAGAACTGCATGTCATTGCTTTTGCGATCCATCCATTTGGGTTTGGTGGAAATAAGTGCATCGCATTTTGATATTCTCGACTTGCTAATTTTGCTTTTTGAATGTTATCGCCGTCAGCTTTCGTGATCACCAAAGAGTCGGCCATTTCCATAATTCCACGTTTGATTCCTTGTAATTCATCTCCAGCACCGGCAAGCATTAATAATAGAAAGAAATCAACCATTGAATGAACCATTGTTTCAGATTGACCTACTCCAACGGTTTCTATTAGGATTACATCAAAACCAGCTGCTTCGCATAAAAGAATACTTTCTCTTGTTTTTCGGGCAACTCCACCTAACGTTTTTCCTGCAGGAGAAGGACGGATAAAAACATTGTCCATTAATGACAATTCTTCCATTCTTGTTTTATCTCCTAAAATGCTTCCGCCACTGAATTCACTGCTTGGATCTATTGCTAAGACTGCAATTCGCTTTCCAGCATTTAATAATACCTTTCCAAAAGATTCAATAAAAGTACTTTTCCCAACACCTGGAACTCCTGTAATACCTATTCTTATTGAATTTCCAGAATAAGGAAGAGAAAGATTAATTAATTCATTTGCAATTTTTTGATCGTCTTTTCGAGTGCTTTCCAATAATGTAATAGCAGTACTCAAAGCGCTCATTTCTTGTAAACGCATTTTTGAAAGTAAATCAGCAGCATTTAATTGCTCTCTTCTTTCCTTTCGTTTATTTAACCAATTATTTAATTGCTCTTCATTCATCATTCTTTACAAATATACATTTTTTAGAAATTCAAATTGACAAGAAGTTAAATTATACTTTAATGATGATGATTTAAATGTTTAAATAATAAATAGTTAAGAGGTATATTGTGAGTGAGAAATCAAACGAAATTTAAAAGGTAATTTTTGTATTAAAATGTAAATAATATTCAATTCATTTTTTAATTTTACAGTATGGATTACAAGTCGATTATTCGAGACATAGAGAATAAAAAATTTGAAAAGATTTACTTTTTACATGGTGAAGAAGGTTATTTTATCGATGAAATAACAAAAGCTTTGATTGATAATGTATTAGAGGATCACGAAAAAGACTTTAATCAGGTTTTGATGTATGGAAAAGATTCTGAAGTTCTGAACATTGTGTCGGAATGTAAGGGTTACCCAATGATGTCAGAACGGAAATTAGTTGTGTTGAAAGAAGCACAAGATTTAAAGGATTTCGACAAATTAGAATCTTATATTGAACAACCTTCCGATCAGACGGTTTTTGTTATAAATTACAAATACAAAACATTTGATACACGAAAAAAACTAGCTAAAACAGCAGCTAAAAATGGAATCATGTTTAAATCTGAAAAGGTGCGTGATTATCAAGTTGCTGAATGGATTGCTGGTTATGTTCGTTCTCAACAATATGATATCTCTTCAAAAGCAACAATCATGTTAGCGGAGTTTTTGGGGAATGATTTAAGTCGAATCACAAATGAATTAAATAAATTGTGTCTTTTAATTGAAAAAGGTACAACAATCAGTGATATTCACATTGAAGAAAATATAGGTATTTCTAAAGATTACAATCCTTTTGAGTTAACGAATGCGATTGCTGTTAGAGATGTTCCAAAGGCTTTTACGATTGTCAATTATTTCGAACACAATCCAAAAGCAGGTGATTTGATGATGATTATCCCAACGGTTTTCAATTTCTTTACGAAAATCATGCGTATTCATTTTATTCAAGGTGGTTCAAAAGAAGCGATTGCTTCAGCGCTTGGAATTCATCCTTTCGTTGCTGGTCAATA
>CANGHX010000035.1 GCA_947453715.1 Flavobacteriales bacterium
CTTGCATTGTCGTTCCTGCTGATGTTGCAGTAGAAGTAGTTAAACAAGTAGCATTTGATGTCATAATACAAGTAACAACACTATTATTAGCTAGTGTAGAACTTGTAAAAGTTGCTCCTGTTCCAGAATTAGTGCCATTCACATTCCATTGGTAAGCAGGTGTAGCTCCTCCATTCGTTGGTGTTGCAGTAAAAGTTACTGATGAACCAAAACAAGTTGGATTAGTACCAGAAGTTAATGCTATTACAACAGATGGTGTAACGTTTGCATTAACAGTCATTGTAACAGCTGATGATGTACCAGTTGTTGGAGATGCACAACCATTACTAGAAGTCATAACACAAGTTACTTGATCATTATTTGCTAAAGTTGTTGAAGTATAAGTAGCTCCACCAGTTCCTACGTTAGTACCATTCACTTTCCATTGATAAGTTGGAGTTGTACCTCCATTTGTTGGTGTTGCTGTAAATGTAACTGATGTTCCAGCACAAATTGTTGTATTACTAGCAGCAATTGATACAGAAGGTACTACAGTAGATGTTACTGAAATTGTAATGCCTGTTGATGTTGCTGTAGTTGGAGAAGCACAAGATGAACTAGAAGTCATTACACATGTAACAATATTTCCATTTGTTAATGCTGAACTTGTATAAGTTGCACCAGTTCCAACATTAGTTCCATTTACTTTCCATTGATATGTTGGTGTAGTTCCACCATTTGTTGGCGTTGCAGTAAATGTTAATGATTGACCTGCACATGTTGGATTTGATCCAGTTGTCAATGCAATTGCAACTGACGGAGTAACTGTCGTAGTTACTGTCATAGTGATTGCATTTGAAGTTGCCGTTGCCGGACTTGGACAAGTTGCATTTGAAGTCATTACACAAGTAATAACGTCATTATTAACAATTGATCCAGGAGTGAAAGTTGCAGCATTCGTTCCTGCATTCACACCATTTACCTTCCATTGGTAAGAAGGTGTTGCACCTCCATTTGTTGGTGTTGCTGTAAATGTTACAGATTGAGATGCACATGTTGGATTTCCTCCCGCAGTAATAGCAACAACAACACTTGGTGTAACTGTTGGGTTAACCACTACTGTTCCAGTACCTGCAACACTTGTACATCCTGCAACAGTTACCGTTAAATTGTAAGTTCCAGCCATAAGAGCTGTTGAACTAGCAATTGTTGGTGATTGTGTTGCATTTGTAAATGAATTAGGACCTGTCCATGCATAAGTTGCGCTAGTTACAGCTGTCGTACTTAAAGTTATTGAACTACCCGCACAAACTGGAGAGTTTGTTGTCACTGTTGGCGTAGCAGGAATAGCATTAACTGTAGTAACTATAGCATTTGATGTTGCTGGAGAACCAGTTACACCAGCTAAATTTGAAGTCATTACACATGTTACAGATTGACCTGTTGTTAAAGTTGTAGTTGTAAATGTAGCATTAGTTGCACCAGTTACGTTTGTACCATTAATTTTCCATTGGTAAGTTGGTGTTGTACCACCATTTGTTGGTGTTGCAGTAAAAGTTACAGAAGCTCCAGCACAAATAGTATTATCTGCATCACTTGATGTGATAGCTACTGAAGCAACAAGAGCAGCAGTACTATTAATATTGATATCATCTAAATATAAGTTGTTACCATATCTATTTCCAACTTCAAATTTAACTTTAATTGATTGACCAATGTATGCTGTCAAATCAACTGTATCTATATCCCAATCGGCAGCAACAGCTGGAGAGAATGTAGTATTTATAGTTCCATTCGTAGCTAATTGAGCTCCTTTTTTGAAATAAACAGCAGATCCCCAAGTTGTCCCACAATCTGTAGAGATATATACTTTTAATTCATCATGAAATTTTGTGGGTGAAGTCGCACTATTGTAATATTTATAAGCTCTTTTAAAAGTCATTTTTGGTGCTGAAGCACTTACTAAACTTATAGGACTAGATATTAAATTATCAACTTGAGAAGTATCGCTATAGTTGAACAATTCGATTCCTGCACATCCTGTTGCACTACCTGTATTACCTGTAGCAGTTCTTCTTTCCAAACCTTTAACACCTGCTGTTCCCCATACAATTGATGGAGCATCAGCATTTACTAAACTCCAGTTTGTTGGAGGGAAAGTTGCTCCTTCAAAGTTTTCAACTAGTGGAAGAGACAAAGCACCTACAGGATTGATATAAGCTGTTTTAGTCATTGTATTATTACCTTGTGCATTTGTAGCAACAAGTGTAACATTATATGCCCCAGCAGCATTGAAAATCACTTTCGGATTTTGAGAAGTAGCACTTGTACCTCCTGTATAAGTTACTGTGTTTGGACTAAAAGTCCAAGCCCATGAAGTTGGTACTCCAGAAGACATATCAGTAAAGTTAACTGTTGCACCTATACATGGAGTTGTATTATCAGCTGAAAAATCTGCAACTGGTGCTCCAGCTACAGCTGGTAATTGAAAAGAATAAACTCGCGTTGTTGTTCCACCTGTAATTGTATACTCACCTGTATGCCAAAAAGTCACACCATCTGGATCTAAAGATAATTGAGAATAATCACCATATCTATTTCCTGACGTTTCTGCAGCAGTACCTGCAGCAGCTACTGTTTCAGTAAATGACATTGTACCTAAAGGATCTGTCGCTAAACGTCCAGTATAACATAAACTTGGATAAACTGTTGAACTAGATTTACAATATGCTAAACCGATACTACCATTGTTATCCATAGCAATAGAACCTATCCATCTTGTGTGTGCATCTGGTGTATAAGTTCCTTCTTGATATAAACTCCAAACACCTGTAGTTTGATTCTGACGTAATTCAACCCATTTTATACTTCTTTGTCCAGTTGCACTGCTAATTAAAACACCCCAGTTCATTAATAAGGTATTATACCCAGTCCATTTTCTCCATTGTGCTCTATAAGTTGGCACACCTCCAATACCATCAACCTTTTGAGTTGTACCTGGTTGTGTTACATCATTCCAACTTGCATTAAAAGAAGCATCAAAAGCAGCAGTAGCAATCGTATTATTAAGTGTTATTGAAGCTGAAGGAGTTGCTCCCCATGTTACAGACATATTCCAAATTTTCACACCATCTACAGCTCCAGTTCCCCAAGCATTATCAGTATACGATACAAAAGGACAAGGTGTACCCACAGTTGGTAAACCACCATCTGCATCAGCAGGAAGCGGAACAAAGAAAGAACTTACTGGTCCAGTTGTAAAAGTTGCACTTACAGATCTAGAAGATGCATTTCCAATTAACATCTGATCTCTTTCAAAACAAAACACTTTATCCGTAGCTTGATTTGAAGTCATGTAATAACCATCAGCCCAAATACCAAATTTCAAATAATCAGGAAATTCAGGTGAAGTAAAAGTATATGTGTAATATGACCCAGTTGGATCATTTGTAGTAGAAATTGCAATGTAAATTTTGTTACCTGTTTGACCAAATTGAGAGATAAACCATCTATCAGCATATCGGTCATACATAACAATTGGATCTCCATCATTTGGAGTTGCAGTTGCCCACAATGAACCAATATTCATTGTCAACATATTTGCACCTGTCGTTTTATTGAACACTCTGAAGGGTGTTCCGTTAATCGCTTGTACATAATGATTTGGACCAGCTGCTCCTGAAGGGTCAAACGGCCTAAATCCTGAACCAGATTGCCCTGGCCAGTTTCTGATAGGTGCTTTATTAGCATCCGATCTTTCACCCATTTCAGTTTGAATACTTTTAGGGTCATTACCATAAAGTTCCTGATTATCTTCAGCCTTATGAACAAATTTTTGAGGGGCACGATATTTTCTATCGAAAGATTCAATGTATCTTTCAAGCTTATCTTGCCCTTTTGGAACATAAGGAAATTCCTTAGATAATTCTGACAATGGTTTTGTAATGTGGAAGTCAGTACAAGTAATCACTTGATACTCACTAACTCCTGTTGCATTACTTTTTTGAGAGAAACTTGTCGATATCGACAAAGCCCCCCATAGAAATAAGAGTACTTTTTTCATAGTATTGTATTAATAATTTTAGCATCACAATAATAGCTGTTATTTTCTTAACAAACAAATTTTAAAAGCAAATATTTATTAACAATACTGAAAAGAATATTCATTCAGAAACAACATATGATCGTTGAAAGCTATTGATTAATCGTTTAAATAATTTTTCCCATAGATTAAATTAGAATTAAATTCATTATTATTTTTTTAACCTAATTTAAGGAATAAAGAAAAAAAGAAAGAAATTAGGCTGTCTAAAATGTAGACAGCCTATACTATTTTGAAAAAATTATTTATGATTATTCAATAATAATTTTTTCAATTTGAATTGAAGAAGTGTTTTCTATTGAAATAAAATATTCACCTTTTCCATATGATCTTAAATCTATTTTTTTATTTAATGTATTTGAAACATGTTCAATTAGGATAATTTGACCTAATTGATTTTGAATTTTAAAAGAATAATTACCATCAATTGAAGATGTATAATCAATTGTAAAAATACCGTTACTCGGGTTTGGATAAATCAATAAACTACTTTGAAGTGATTGCTCATTTAACCCTAAGCTATTAAAATTCAAATTACTTGAATTTGCCGACGTACAACCTCCAGAAGTCGAAGAAACTGTGTAAACTCCATTTGATGTAACATTATAAGTTTGATTGGTAGCACCAACAATAGCCACTCCATTTAAATACCATTGATTTCCAGTTGTTGCACTTGAAGTCAAAGTACTACCACTTAAAGAAATCGTTGGAGTTGTAGGTGCTGGACTAACTACAACATTTGTAGTATTAGATGAACTACAACCATTAGTTGTAATTGTCACTGTAAATACTCCTGAATTATTAACTGTCGAACTTGTTATACTTACATTTTGAGTTGCAGAAGTATATGATGGACCTGACCAAGCATAAGTTGCTCCACTAACTGTTGGTGTAGATAAGGTTAGTAATGTTCCACTACAAACAGGTGAATTTGAAGTTAATGTTGGCTGAGCAGGAATTGAATTTACTGTAATTGTAACACTGTTTGAAGTAATTGGCGAACCATTATCATTCATCACACAAGTTACATTTTGTCCATTTGTTAATGTTGAAGTATTAAATGTAGGATTTGTTTCTCCACTAACATTTATTCCATTCACTTGCCATTGATAAGTTGGATTACTAGAATTAGAAGGCGTTGCTGTAAAAGTAATTGAATTACCAGCACAAATTGTATTATCGGTATCACTTCCTAAAATTGAAACAGCTGGAGAAGGGGTTCCGCTAATTGAAATATTACCTTGATAAATTCCATAATTTTGTTGAGTTGCAGTAACCAATAATGAAGTTGAGCTATTAATTGCAGGAAAAGTAATCGTTACAGTTCCACCGGAAACTATACCTGTTCCAAGAATCACATTGTTTTGAGAAATACAAATCAAAGCACCTTCAACAGCACAAGTTACAACAATTGATGTTGTCCCCATTGCAGTAGTAGAAACATGAGTAGCTGTTATTGATTGAGTTAATTGATCTCTAAACATAGTTGATGGATCTCCAAAAAACACCCAAGTTTTCATTACTTCTGAAGAACTTGTATTATTGTATTGATCTAACATACTTATTTGAGAATTATAAAATAATCCACCAATCGTTTTTTTCCTATTTGACGGATATTGATTTGTTAAGATATCTACAATTTCATCTTGTGTTTGCATTGGTTCAGCCCAAGCCATTAAGATAGAAGAACCTACTGTTGCAATTGCTCCTTTTGGCCCTGTCCCATTTGAATTTCTTAACCAATTTTCTGAAATACAATCTCCTGCAGTAAATTGTCCATTGTTACATGCAACTGAAACAACGAAAGGATAAAAACCATTATTTGATGCTGCATTAATATTAGTTGATGTAAAATTTGTAGTTACAATTAAATCAACATCACCATGTCCCGTATAGTTCATCAAACTTGCTCCACCATTAATAGCAGTAACAACATTTGTCGCCGTTGGATTACCAGAAGCATCTACACCTGTATGAGAACCATCATATAATTCAGCAACTGCAGTATATCCAAAAGCCATCAATTTTGTTCTTAAATTACGTTCATGTTGCCAATCAGCCTCACCATCATCACCAATTCCTGCACCTAAATCAGAACCAATTCCAATAGCTTTCGTCATCCAATTTCCTGCAGCTGGAGATTTCTCATACTCTAAAGTTCTATTAACCATCGTAGTTATTTGTGATGAATTTCCTGAGAAACGTCCAATAAACACATCTGGATGTAAATCATTCGCACCACCTGCTAATTGCGCATAATATGTGTCTGACCATAAAATATCTGAACCATTTGAACCATATGAATAAGCTGGAACATCAGCATGATCCCCTACCAATAGAATGTAAATTAGATTAGGATGCGCTGTGTAATAATTTTGAATATATGTTTTAATATTTGCAGCTGTAGAACCTGTCGTAGTTGTTGAAACTACAGTAGTTTTAATTCCTTTTTGGTTTTTCCAATCTGCCAAAGGTTGAACTTGAGAACTGAAGGAAGTCGGACAAATAATTAGCATTTCTCCTGTTTCACTCACTTGAGTATATCTTTGTTGTAAAGTTGAACTATTTATAAATGAATGTTCATATACTTGCGAAAATTCATTATTATAAACTTCGTTCCCGTCAACTTCATTTAATCCAGCTATTAAAGGATTCGTATTTACTGTAACTCTAATGTTTTGATAAACTCTCAAAACTTTAGTGACAGGATTATATTGATATGGATATATAGTAACAGCTACACCTCTTGTATTTCTAATATTAAATGGTTCATGATCTTGAGCTAGAACACCTGGATAAAAATTATTTTGATTATATGCTGCACCAAATGTATAAGCAATATTTGAAGGATTTACATTACGCTTTAAACTTCCTTTCGAAGGAGCTACTAAAATATTAGTATATTCAATATAGCCATCATGTTGAACAGAAATCGATGTTGCTCCTTTATTTGGAACTAAAATAGATTCGGAAAACATAGGTAATTCTGGTTCACCAATATTTTTGATAGTAATCTTATTCGTTTTAGAATATGATATATATTGTTGATTGTCAATTGTCACATTCTGTTGAGCATTACTTAATAAAGAATGTCTGAATTCGACTGCATTTTCGTTTGCATTTAGTACTTCAAAATTTTGAGCTTGAAGTGCATTACAAACAGAAAACAGTCCTACTAATAAGGAGATTTTTTTCATAGTTTATTTATTTACAGTTTTGTCAAATATATGAAATTGAATTTGTTATGTAAAATAAAAACAAAATTTTGTTTTTATAAATTTCCTCGAGGTAGAGACGTCGAGGTATTAAAACAAAGTTAGTTGTTGCGAATGTAATTTATGATAATCTTTTCCTTGAGATTTTACATAATTTTGAATTGTATTTTCATCTCCATGCTTTCCAACAGTATTAACATAAAATCCTTTAGACCAGAATTGACCTCCCCACAATTGTTGTTTTACTTCTGGATGTTTTTTAAAAATTTCTTTTGCTGTGATGCTTTTAACTGTTCTAATGATTTTTGTCGGACTTTCTGTTGAAAAACTTTTAAATCAAGAAATGAACATGCTCTAAATCTGAACCTATTTCTATGAAAATAATATCAAATCGTTTCGATATTTCAAGGCAAACAACTTTGGGACATGATTGGTTTTTTCTTTGGGGAATTTCCAAGCGAATGTCCTTCAAGTGATTTTTGAAATTCTAAACAAAATTCATCCGTGAAATAGAAAATTTCGGTAATTTTATCTTGAGTGAAATACATAACTTTAGTTTAAATCATTAATTGTTAGCATATTAAAGATGCTAAATGTATTTCACTTATTTTTCTTATTTCAAATTATTTTACTGACAATCAAATTGTTAATAATCGAACTGAGGTTATTACTTAGATTAGTTGATAAAACTCTAAATAGTAATTTTATAATATTTCACTTACTTTTATGCTTTATTTTTCAAACTTCTATATTGAAATTAATTATTTCCATAAGTGCATTCCTACTATTTGTTCAGTCAAATTATGCCCAATTTCAATTGAGAGGTAATCTTGTGGATGAGTCTAAAAAACCAATTGAATTTGCCAGTTGTTACATATTAAAAGACTCAGTAATTCTTCAAAATGTTTTTTCTGATTACCAAGGAATATTTCTATTTTCCAATTTGTCAAAAGCTAAGTATAATGTGATTGTTCGCTATTTAAATATAGAACGAAAAATGGAGGTCGATTTGATATCAGATACAACTTTTTCGATTCAAATGAATATGCAAACGGAATTAGAAGAAGTCAATATCAGCAATAAAAAACCCTTAATTGAAAAGCAGATTGACAGAATAATTTATAACGTTGAAAATAGTATTTCTTCTATTGGTTTAACAGCTTATGACGTGATTCGAAAAGCACCAGGAGTAAGGGTAAACAATTTTTCAATAACAATAACAGGTAAAAGTTCAGTATTCATTTACATCAATGAACTTCAGTTAAAGTTGACAGGTGAAGAATTAGTGACATATTTACGATCGATTTCTGCTGAAGATATTTCGAAAATTGAGGTGATAACCACTCCACCGTCAAAATATGATGCAGAAGGCAATTCGGGAATTATAAACATTGTAATGAAGCAAGTCTTAAAAAAAGGCTATAACTCCAATCTATTTTCAAATTTCGCTCAAAACTCATACAGTTCAATCGATGGAGGATATAATTTAACGTATAATAAGCGTAAAATTTCTTTGCATACGAATATCAATCTGACTAAAATGCAATACCAAATGACTGAATCATCGATTGTTGATTATCCTTCTAATACGTGGAGTTCTGGATCTAAATTTAAAATTGGATTCACGAATTTAGAAGCGAATGTTGGAGTAGATTATAAAATAAATGATAAGACAAAAACAGGGTTTTCATATCAATCACAAGTAAGTTCAGTGTTGGATAATGGAACGACAGGGATAGATATAAAACAGCAATCACTTTTAGATTCGACTCTTAGAACGAATGTTAATTCGGATATTCGTTTTTCTTTTCAAACGGCAAATGCATACATTAAGCGTTCATTAGATACGATGGGGAAAGTGATGTCTTTTAACTTGGACTGGTTGAATTTTGATAAAAAAGATAACAGAACTTTAGCAACGAAACATTATGATAGTCAAAATGCTTATTTGAATAATTCTGCGAGTGATTTTAATGTGACTGGTAATCGAGTAACAAATGCCTATACAGGCTCCTTGAATTTCGATTTACCGTTTAATAAAATGGTAGTAACAACAGGGTTAAAAAGTAGTTATTTAACGAATATTGTTGGATTTAATTACTTTAATATCCTTAATTCAACTCCTATTAAAGACACATTACAATCGAATGAATTTGACTATTATGAAAGCATTGATGCTGCTTATTTTGATGCGAGAAAAGATATTAATTCATGGGTTATTAAAGCTGGGGTTAGAGCTGAGTACACAAATGTAAAAGGGAAATCTGTAACACTGAATCAAGTAAATAATTATTCGTATTTAAAATTATTCCCAACACTTTTCATTCAAAAAGAATTCAATGATCATTCATTAGGATTTACCTATTCCAGACGAATCAACCGACCAAGTTTTTACCATTTAAATCCTTTTAGATTTTATAACAGTCCTTACGCTTATCAAGTTGGAAACACTTTTTTAAGACCAGAGTTTAGAAACAATTTTGAGCTTTCATATAGTCATTCAGAATCCTTAAATTTTTCATTAACTTATTCTAAATTAGCAAATGGAATTGGAAATGTGGCGAACATAGATTCAACAACATTTATTCAAATTTCAACGTTTCAAAACTGCCTAAAAAGTGATCAGATTGCATTCAATGTCAACTATGTATTTAATAAATTGAGTTGGTGGGAAAATTACAATGAATTCACCTATTATTTTGCGTCAACAACTTCTTCATTATCCTATACATTGTCTTCTCTAAAAGGCTTTGGAGGGTATTTTGAAACAGATAATCAATTTAACTTAAACAAACGAAAAACGTTTTCAAGTGAATTGAATTTTTGGTACAGTTTTCTATCTGTAGAAGGAATTAATCGAACGAAAATTTGTTATGGTTTAGATTTTGGTTTTCGCTATTTACTTTTTCAAAAAAGATTGAAACTAGCAATTAATGTAACAGATATTCTAAAATCAGATGTTTACCGAATGAATCGTGTTTCAAACGGAATTCAAATTAATACAAAAGATTATTACGATTCAAGACAAGTTCGAATTTCAATCAGCTACAAATTTGGAAACGATAAAATCCAAAAAGAAGAAAAAGATGCCTCCAACGAAGAATTACTAAAAAGAGCCAAATAAAACAAGCTTCGCGGACTGAGCGGAGTCGAAGTCCAACATTCTTTCACGAACTTGCCAAAACAACAAGAATATCCTACCTTTGCAAAAAGTTTTTCTAAGTCAAAAGCAATGAATAAATCAAGATCAATAGAATTAATGGCACCAGCTGGTTCGTATGAAGCATTAATGGCGGCTATCAATGCAGGATGTAATTCTGTTTACTTTGGAGTTGAACAATTGAATATGCGTTCTCGTTCTTCGAATAATTTCACGATTGAAGATTTAAAGAAAATTGCTGAATTAGGAAAAGAGCATAATATTAAAACGTATTTGACAATGAATACGGTTTTATACGATCACGATATCAATTTAATGAAACGTATCATTGATGCGGCAAAAGAAAGTGGTATTACTGCTGTAATTGCAGCTGATCATGCAGTGATGAATTATGCTAAAAAAGTAGGAGTAGAAATTCACGTTTCAACACAAGCGAACATTTCAAACATTGATACAGTAGAATTTTACGCAAACTATGCGGATGTTGTTGTACTTGCCAGAGAATTAAGTTTAAAGCAAGTTGGTGAGATCAGTAGAGAAATTAAACGTAGAGAAATTACTGGACCTTCAGGAAAATTAATCGAAGTAGAGATTTTTGCACATGGAGCATTGTGCATGGCTGTTTCAGGCAAATGTTACTTGAGTTTACATTCTCATTTTGCTTCAGCTAACAGAGGGGCTTGTATTCAGAACTGTAGAAGAACATATGTTGTAAAAGACGAAGAAGGAATTGAATTTGAAATCGATAACGAATACATCATGTCTGCTAAAGATTTGTGTACGATTGATTTCATTGATAAAATTATTGACGCTGGTGTGACAGTTCTGAAAATTGAAGGACGTGGTCGTTCTGCAGATTATGTACATGTCGTAACTACTTGTTATAACGAAGCGATCGAAGCATATTTAGAAGGAACGTATAATCAAGAAAAAGTAGCTGATTGGAAAGAACGATTAGCAACTGTATTTAACCGTGGATTCTGGGATGGATATTATCTTGGAAAGAAAATGGGAGAATGGTCTGATGAATACGGTTCAAAAGCTACGAAACAAAAAACATACATCGGTCGTGGTTTAAAATATTTTGAAAAAGCACAAGTAGGTGAATTTCAATTAGATTCTCATTCATTAAAAGTAGGGGACGAAGTAATGATTACTGGACCGACAACTGGTTACGTTGAGACAATTATTTCAGAAATTAGAGTTGATAATCACGTAACAGAAGCTGTTAAAAAAGGAGATATTTTCTCATTTCCGATCGATATCAAAATTCGACCTTCAGATAAATTATACAAATTACACGAGCCAATCAAATGATTCGAATCATTCAACAAAGAGACAAGTGTATTGGCTGTAATGCTTGTGTAGAAGCTGCAGATTACCGTTGGAGAATTTCACGTAAAGACGGAAAATGCACGTTAGTTGGAGGAAAAGAAAAACGAGGTTTTTACAGCGTTTTAGTAGATGATCATGAATTAGAAGATAATATCATGGCCAAAGTAAATTGTCCGGTGAATATTATTCAGATCGTAGAATTGTAGAAATGCAATTTATCAGATATATAAATAAAATTAACGTTTATACATCTAAAGATAAAAGAGTTTTTTTTAAATAGTTGAAAAAGAAACTGTTTAGGACAAAATGGAATATTATTCAAAAAATAAATTTGGAAGTTCAATTTTAAATAACATATATTTGTGTCAACAAAAAAAAACAGATAAAGTGAATATTAAACAATTACATCATCATCATTTTCATACGAGCACTCAAGCGAGCTGGAAATGATATGTGTATAAACTAAAATATTTCGAAACCCGTTTGAGTAAGTCAAACGGTTTTTTTGTTTAATACGCCCTTCGATTTACTCAAACCAAAAAATAAATAAAATGAGTAAATTAAAAATTGCAATCCAAAAAAGCGGAAGACTAAGTGAGAAATCACTTGAATTATTAAAAGAATGTGGGATCAACATTTCTAGCAGCGACCGTAAACTTAAATCGTTAGCAACAAATTTCCCTATTGAAGTATTATTCTTGAGAGACGATGATATTCCACAATACGTTGAACAAGGAGTAGCAGATATTGGAATCTTAGGAGAAAATGAAGTAGTTGAAAAAGGAAGAAATGTTGCATTAACAGATCGTTTAGGATTTGCAAACTGTAGATTATCATTAGCAATTCCGAAAGAAGAAGATTATCAAGATGTAAACTATTTCCAAGGGAAAAAGATAGCGACAAGTTATCCAAAGATGTTACAAAAATATTTCGATGAAAAAGAAATTCAAGTTGAAATCGAAGAAATCGGAGGAAGTGTAGAAATAGCTCCAGGAATTGGATTATCAGATGGGATTTTCGACATCGTAAGCAGTGGAAGTACTTTAGTAATGAATGGTTTGAAAGAAGTAGAGCAAGTCATGAAGAGTGAAGCTGTTTTGATTTCAAATAAATCGTTGACAGAAGAAAAACAGCAATTATTAGACAAGTTATTATTCAGAATAAAAGCCGTTAGAAATTCATCTGAAAACAAATACATATTATTAAATGCACCAATCAATAAAGTGGATGAAATTTCAAAAATATTACCAGGAATGAAAAGTCCAACAGTATTGCAATTGTCAGAAGAAGGATGGTGCAGCATTCACTCAGTAATAAAAGAAGATCAATTCTGGGAGGTAATAGATCAACTAAAAGAAATCGGAGCCGAAGGCATATTAGTAATCCCAATCGAAAAAATGGTGTCGTAAACTTCGCAAAAGCGAAGCTACAAGGACGCTAGGACCATAGGAGCGGCGGTATAGTAAGGGCGAATTGCAATTCGCCCAACCGCCCCAATCGCCCCCCAACCGCTCCCAACGATCTAAATCGCCAAAGGCGCAATAAAAACAAAAAATGAAAACAATAACAAACCCAAATAAAACCGATTGGTCAGAATTAACAACAAGGCCAACAAAATCAATTGAATCATTAGATACAATTGTGAAGCAAGTATTCGCAGAGATTCAATCAAAAGGAGATGAAGCAATACAAAAATACACGCACTTCTTTGATCGAGTGGACGTAGAAGATTTCATCGTGAAAAGTGCTGTAATCGCTGAAGCAAAAAATACTATTTCAGAAAAGTTAAAAGAAGCAATTTGTTTGGCGAAAGACAATATTGAGAAGTTTCACCTTTCTCAGAAAGAAGAGAAAAAAGTTGTAGAGACAGTTCCAGGAGTTCAATGTTGGAGAGAGGCAAGAGCAATTGAGAAAGTTGGAATTTATATTCCAGGAGGTTCAGCACCTTTATTTTCGACTGTATTAATGTTAGGTGTTCCAGCTAAAATTGCAGGTTGTAAAGAGATTGTTTTATGTACACCACCAGATAAAAATGGAAATATTAATCCAGCAATATTATTTGCAGCTGAATTAGTTGGGGTAACGAAAGTAGTTGCCGCAGGTGGAATTCAAGCAATAGGAGGTTTGACATTTGGAACAGAATCAATTCCAAAAGTAGATAAGATTTTGGGACCTGGAAATCAGTTTGTCACAGCAGCAAAACAAATGGCTCAAAGTTATGGAGTAGCGATTGATATGCCTGCAGGACCAAGTGAAGTGCTTGTGATTACAGATGAGTCATGCGTACCGGCTTATGTTGCAGCGGATTTATTGTCTCAAGCAGAACACGGACCAGATAGTCAAGTTATTTTACTATCAACAAATGAAGAGGTTGTGAATCAAATCATAGCGCAAGTAGAAGTTCAGTTAGAGGAATTACCCAGAAAAGAAATAACAGCAAAAGCTTTAGAGAATAGTCGTTTTATAGTTTTGAGTTCATTAGAAGAAAGTATAGAATTCAGTAATTTATATGCACCAGAACACTTGATTTTAGCAACTGAAAAAGCAAATCAATTGATTGATAAAATTCAAAATGCAGGATCAGTATTTATAGGGAATTACAGCTGTGAAAGTGCAGGTGATTATGCCAGTGGAACAAATCACACCTTGCCAACAAACGGTTATGCAAGAAATTACAGTGGAGTTTCATTAGATACGTTTTATAAGAAGATTACATTTCAACAATTATCAAAAGAAGGATTAAATTCAATCGGTTGGGCAATAGAACAAATGGCAGAAGCAGAAGGATTACAAGCCCACAAAAACGCAGTATCAATTAGATTGAGAAATTAGTCAATAGTGTGATTTTAAGTTTCCCCCTTTGGAGGGGGATTAAGGGGGAGGACATCGTGAATACTTCTGAAATAAAAAATTAAAATGAAAAAATTAATAAGAAATAACATAAAAAATCTTCAACCTTACGCATGTGCTAGGGATGAATACAAAGGAGATGAAGGGATCTTTTTAGATGCGAATGAGAATCCTTTTGGGGAGAACAATCGATATCCAGATCCATATCAAAAAGAGTTAAAAGCTGAATTATCGAAAATTAAAAATGTAGAGACGAATCAAATCTTTATTGGAAATGGTAGCGATGAGGTCATTGATTTATTGTACCGTATTTTCTGTAATCCGGGGAAAGATAAAGTAATTGTTTTTACACCAACATATGGGATGTATGAAGTTTCAGCTGGGATAAATGATGTCGAAGTAATTAAGATTCCATTAACAGAAGATTTTCAAATTGGAAAAGGCTCTTATGACGCATATTTGAATGACGAGACAATCAAAGTGATGTTCATTTGTTCACCTAATAATCCAACTGGAAACTCAATCGATAATGATGCAATTGAGGATATACTAAAAAGATTTAAAGGAATTGTTTTTATTGATGAAGCGTATATTGATTTCAGTACAAAAGATTCTTGGTTGAAGAGATTAAATCAATTTCCGAATTTAATTATTTCTCAAACATTCAGTAAAGCATGGGGATTAGCAGCTGTAAGAGTAGGAATAGCTTATTCAAATGAAGAGATTATTTCTTACTACAACAAAGTGAAACCACCTTACAATGTAAGTAAGTTGAATCAAGAATGCGTGTTAGAGGCTTTGAAGAATAGTAAAAAACAGGAAGAAGAAATTTCATTAATTTTAAAAGAAAGAACTAAATTAGTTGAGGCCTTAAAAGGAATAAATGGAGTGGTTAAAATTTACCCTTCGGATGCCAATTTTGTATTGATAGAATTCCAAGATGGAAATGCGATTTATTCGGATTTAATAGAGCGAAAAATAATTACAAGAAATAGAAGTTCCGTGGTTAAAAATACAGTTCGAATTTCAATCGGAACAAAAGAAGAAAACGAAAAATCAATAAAAGAAATTAGTCTAATGTCTAAAGTCTAATTTCTAAAAATCTTTTTAAAAAAATGAAAAAAGTATTATTCATAGATAGAGATGGAACGTTAATTATCGAACCACCTTTCGATTTTCAAGTAGATAGCTTAGAAAAATTAGAATATTATCCACAAGTATTTCAATATCTGAGTAAAATTGTAAAAGAATGTGATTTTGAAATAGTATTAATTACGAACCAAGATGGGCTAGGAACAGCTTCTTTTCCAGAAGAAACTTTTTGGCCTGCTCAAAATAAAATGCTTCAAGCGTTTAAAAATGAAGGTGTGATTTTTAATGATATTTTAATTGATAGAAGTTTCCCTGAAGAAAATTTGCCGACACGAAAACCAGGAGTTGGAATGTTAGGAAAGTATATTTACGGGGATTATGATTTAGCTAATTCTTATGTGATTGGTGATCGCAAAACAGATGTTCAGTTGGCCGAAAATCTAGGTTCCAAATCGATCTACATGGGGGTAGATTTTGAAGATGTGAATCCAAGCTTTTCTTCAACTAAATGGAATGAGATTTACAGTTATTTAACGGCGATTCCTAGAACATCTTCTGTTGTTAGAAACACAAATGAAACGAAAATTAAAGTTGATTTAAATCTCGATGGATCAGGTAAAAATAACTTGTCAACGGGACTTGGATTTTTTGATCACATGTTAGAGCAAATTGCAAAACACGGACTTTTGGATTTAAGTGTAGAAGTAAAAGGAGATTTAGAAATCGATGAACACCACACGATTGAAGATGTAGCAATAACGCTTGGAACAGCTTTTAATGACGCATTAGGAAGTAAGAAAGGAATTGAGAGATATGGATTTTTATTACCGATGGATGATTGTTTAGCACAAGTAGCAATTGATTTTGGAGGACGACCATGGTTAGTTTGGGAAGCTGAATTTAAAAGAGAAATGATAGGAGAAATGCCTTCAGAGATGTTTATGCACTTTTTTAAATCGTTTAGTGATGCAGCGAAATGTAATTTAAACATCAAAGCAGAAGGTGAAAATGAACACCACAAAATTGAAGGGATTTTCAAAGCGTTTGCAAAAGCAATTAAAATGGCAGTAAAGAAAACAGGTGATTTTTCGATACCAAGTACAAAAGGAAGTTTATGATCACAATAGTAAAATACAATGCAGGGAATGTGACATCGGTGAAAAATGCAATCGAACGATTAGGGTTTGAATGTATTGTAACAGATAATATTGAAGAACTTCAAAAAGCAGATAAAGTAATATTTCCTGGTGTTGGAGAAGCAAGTTCAGCAATGGCCTATTTAAAAGAAAAAGGTTTAGATGAGGTGATCAAAAACTTGAAACAACCTTTTTTAGGAATTTGCTTAGGGATGCAACTCATGTGTGATTATTCTGAAGAAGGCGACGTTGAGTGTTTGGGTATTTTCAAAACGAAAGTAAAGAAGTTTCCACCGTTGGATTTAGTGCCACAAATGGGATGGAATTCAATAGTTCAGAATGGAAAAGAAAATGAGAATGAAGATGTTTATTTCGTGCATAGTTATTATGCAGAAGTTTGCGAAGAGACAACAGCAACTTGTAGTTACATATTAAATTTCAGCGCTGCTTTACAAAAAGATAATTTCTACGGAGTTCAATTTCACCCTGAAAAATCCGGAAAAATAGGAGAGGAAATACTGAGAAAATTTTTGAATATTTGATTTCCCTCCTTGAGGAGGGATTAAGGGAGGTGACAATTAGATTTTGTTTAGATAGATTATTCAAATTGAGGATCTAGATTTTCACCCTCCTCAATCCTTCCTCAAGGGGAAAGTTTTGAATTATAATCTAAAATTCAAAATCTAAAATTTTAATTGCCTTAAATGGTTTAAATAAAACAAAATGAGAATAATACCAGCAATAGACATCATCGAAGGAAAATGTGTCCGATTATCTAAAGGAGACTATTCTACGAAAATAATATACAATGAAAACCCTTTAGAAGTTGCGATGGAGTTTGAAGCAAATGGAATCGAATATTTACATTTAGTAGATTTAGATGGAGCAAAGTCTAAGCAAATAGTCAATTATAAAATCTTGAATGAAATAGCGTCTAAAACAAAACTTAAAATTGATTTTGGTGGAGGTTTAAAAAGAGATGAAGATTTAAAAATTGCTTTCGACAATGGAGCGACTCAAATAACAGCTGGAAGTATAGCGGTAGATCAACCGGAAGTAGTTGTGGGGTGGCTAACAGAATTTGGGCCTTCTAAAATAATTTTAGGAGCAGATTGCAAAGATCGTAAAATAGGAACACACGGTTGGTTGAATTACTCAGAATTAGATGTAGTTGATTTTATTAAGACATATGAAGAAAAAGGAATTCAATATGTTATATGTACCGATATTTCAAAAGATGGAATGTTAGAAGGCGCGTCGAATGAATTATACAAAGAAATCATCTCAAATTCGAATGTAAAATTGATTGCAAGCGGAGGAGTTTCCTGTTTAGATGATTTAATCTCGCTAAAAGAAATAGGCTGCGAAGCCGCAATTCTAGGGAAAGCAATTTATGAAGGAAGAATAAAATTAGAGGAATTGAAAAAAATTAATACTTTTCCCTCCTTGAGGAGGGATTAAGGGAGGTGATAATTTGAATAATTGAATGGATTGAAAATATTCAAATATGGGTTCACAAAAGTCACCCTCCTCAATCCTCCCTCAAGGGAGGAAGTTCAAAAATCTATATATAAAATTATTAAGTCGTGTTAAAAAAAAGAATAATACCATGTCTAGATATAAAAGACGGTAGAACAGTAAAAGGAGTCAATTTTGAAGGATTGGTAGATGCAGGTTCATCAGTTGAATTAGCGAAGAGATATGCTGAAGAAGGAGCCGATGAATTGGTTTTTTTAGATATTACTGCCACGATTGAGAAAAGAAAAACGTTAGCAGATTTGGTTGAATTAATCGCAAAAGAAATTAACATTCCATTTACAGTTGGTGGCGGAATTAATTCATTAGAAGAAGCTGCGGTTTTGATACGCAAAGGAGCAGATAAAGTAAGTTTAAATTCATCAGCAGTAAAACGCCCAGAATTAATTCAAGAAATAGCAAGTCAATTTGGAAGTCAATGTGTCGTAGTGGCGATTGATACAAAATGTGTAAATGGAGATTGGAAAGTTTTTGTGAGTGGAGGTAGAATTGAAACAGAATTAAAAACTGTTGAGTGGGCCAAAACAGTTGAGCAATTAGGAGCAGGTGAAATATTATTGACGTCAATGAACAGTGATGGAACCAAAAATGGTTTTGAGAAAAGTATTTTAAAAGAGATTGTTCAAGAATTAAACATCCCCGTAATAGCATCAGGTGGAGCAGGATCAAAAGAACATTTTAAAGAAGTGTTCGAAGAAACAAATGTAAGCGCAGCGTTAGCAGCAAGTGTGTTTCATTTTGGTGAAATTTCAATCCCCGATTTAAAAAAATATTTAAAAACCAACAACATCCCCATCAGAACAACCCCGTAGGGCGCAATTGCAACAATGATATCACAGATACACCAATGATATTCAAAAAAAATATATAAAAAAATGGATTTAGATTTCAATAAAAACAACGACGGATTAATCCCCGCAGTCATTCAAGACAATTTAACGTTAGAAGTATTAATGTTAGGGTACATGAATGAAGAAGCGTTTGAAAAAACAAAAAGCGAAGGGAAAGTGACTTTTTTCAGCAGAACAAAAAAACGTTTATGGACAAAAGGAGAAGAATCAGGTAATTTTTTAAATGTTGTTACAATCGAGCAAGATTGTGATAATGATACCTTATTGATAAAAGTGAATCCAGTTGGACCGACTTGTCACCGAGGAACTGTGAATTGTTTTGAGAGCGAGCAAGTAAAAGGCTTTTTGTATAAGTTAGAAAATAAAATAAGTGATCGCATCGATTCAAATGATCCAAAATCATATACGAACGAATTGTATCGAAGAGGAATAAATAAAGTTGCTCAGAAAGTTGGGGAAGAAGCGGTTGAATTAGTGATAGAAGCAAAAGATAACAATGATGATCTGTTCAAAAACGAAGCAGCTGATTTAATGTATCACTTTTTAATTTTACTAAAAGCAAAAAACTTCAAACTTCAAGACATAGAACAAGTCCTAAGAGAAAGAGATAAATAAAAAAGTCCTCGCAAGAGGACTCTTTTATTCTAAATATCTAAGTATCTATCATATAACTTCTAAGCGTCTAACTTCTAAAAATTAATGAATCTTAGGTAAAACCTTATGAATCGTAACTTTATGAGTAATAAAATCTGTATCTAACTTAGAATACCAATCTATCACTTTTTTCTCAGCATGTTCAATATCTTCAGCCTCAACAAGAGCAACTGTAGAGTAATGAATATCTTTATCTGTATTGATCCAATCCTCGTGGACGCTAATTGAAGCTGTAAATTCTTTATGTGTCATTTTATTTATTTTTTAGCGAAATTAATTTTCTTTTTAAAAATGACCAAAGTTTTCAAGTTTTATTAATTGAATTGATCTCTTTTTAGATAGAAGTTTAATGAAATTATTTGAATTCGTTAATTATTTAAATAAAAGGGCGAGTATTTAAATAATTAACAAATAACTATGTATAAATAGTCTTTTTTGATAGGATTTTATATTCATAATTCCTTACATTTGTCATTCGATATTTAAATGGAGAAATATGGCCGTAAAAGCTACGAAAGCACCAGTAAAAGCAACGACTAAGAAAGCTGCAGCAGCTGGAAAAACGAAGTTTTCAAAGGAAACTTACATTAAATGGTACAAAGACATGTTATTAATTCGAAAATTCGAAGAAAAAACAGGTCAATTATACATTCAACAAAAGTTTGGCGGTTTCTGCCATTTATACATAGGACAAGAAGCTGTGGTTGCAGGTACTGTTAGTGCGTGTAGACCAAGTGATAAACATATGACGGCTTACCGTGATCATGGTCATCCGTTAGCTTTAGGTTCTGATCCAAGAGTTTTAATGGCTGAATTATACGGTAGATCAACAGGTTGTTCTAAAGGGAAAGGTGGTTCTATGCACTTTTTCGATAAAGAGAAAAACTTTATGGGAGGTCATGGTATTGTTGGAGCTCAAATCGCTATGGGTGCAGGTGTTGCATTTGCTGAGAAATATGCAGGAACAGATAATGTTGCTTTTGTTTCTATGGGAGATGGAGCTGTAAGACAAGGTGCATTGCATGAGACGTTTAATATGGCGATGAGCTGGAAATTACCAGTTATCTTCATTATCGAGAACAATGGTTATGCGATGGGAACATCTATCGAAAGAACAACAAATGTTCATGATTTATCTAAAATTGGTTTATCTTACGAAATGCCTTCTAAATCAGTAAATGGAATGTCTCCAGAAGCTGTTCATGAAGCAATTGAAGAAGCATGTGAGAGAGCAAGAAGAGGAGATGGACCAACTTTATTAGATATCAGAACGTATAGATATAAAGGTCACTCAATGTCAGATCCTCAGAAATACAGAACAAAAGAAGAGGTTGCTGAATACATGGAGAAAGATCCAATCGAACATTGTTTGAAAGTAATTAAAGACAATAAATGGTTGTCTGAAAATGAAATTAAAGATATTGAAAGTTGGGTGAAGAAAGAAGTAGAAGAATCAGTTGAATTTGCTGAAAATTCTCCTTATCCTGAAGCGCACGAATTATACGAAGATGTATATGTAGAGCCAAATTACCCGTTTATTAAAGAATATTAATCAAAGAAATTAAAACAATGGCAGAAATTGTTTACATGCCCAAATTGAGCGACACGATGGTTGAAGGTGTTGTTGCAGGATGGAATAAAAAAGTTGGTGACGCAGTAAAAGAAGGTGAAATTTTAGCTGAAATCGAAACAGATAAAGCGACAATGGAATTTGAATCTTTCTATGACGGTGTTTTATTATACATTGGTGTTGAAACAGGGAAAGCTGCTCCAGTAAATTCTGTATTAGCTATCATCGGTCAAGCTGGTGAAGATGTTTCTGCTTTATTAGCAAATGCAGGTGCTCCAGCTGTTACTGAAACTGCAGCTCCAGTTGCTGAAGAAGTGAAAGCAGCTCCAGTTGTTGAATCAAAACCAACTCCAGCTCCAGTAGCAGAAAATAAACCAGCAGTAGCTGCGCCAATTTCAAATGCAAATGGACGTGTTTTTGCTTCTCCTTTAGCTAAGAAATTAGCAGAAGAAAAAGGGGTAGATATCAATCAA
>CANGHX010000036.1 GCA_947453715.1 Flavobacteriales bacterium
ATCAGTTGAGAATGAAATAAAATCTTCATTTATTCTAAAAGATGCTAACAAATTACTTGAAATGTTTTGAATGTAATTTGAAAAATTAATAGATGAAAAATTGGTTGTTTTATACAAACTTTCATGTATCATAGCCATCGAACGAATTCTATTTCTACTATCTTGAAGAATATCTAAAATCTTCGGATCATGAACAAATGAACTTTGTAAATTTAAAATACTCGAAATAATTTGAAGATTATTTTTTACACGATGATGTATTTCTTTTAATAAGATTTCTTTTTCTTGTAAAGAAGAAACAATAGCTTTCTCATTTTTTTTCTTGTTTGAAATATCATGAGCAACTAACGAAATTTCATATACATTTCCTTCTGTATCAAAAATTGGATTAATAAATAACTCTAACCATTTTTTCTTTCCTTCATAAATATACTTTGCTTCAATACGTTCTGATAATCCATTTTTTACTTTATTTAATAAGATTTGAAAATATCTTAATTCTTTTGGATTAAATAATTTATTGAAGATTAACTGAAAGTTTCGACCGGAATGTAATACATCTCCTGTTAAATGATTAAAATAGGTTTCACTGTGTTTATTAAACGAAGAAATTTTATTCTCCATATTAAATATCAATAACAAGGTATTAGATGAACTATCAAAAATCGCTTTATTCCTTAAATATTGATCTTGTAAAAGTTTTTCTGTTTTAATTCTTTCTGCTATTTCTGCTTTTAATAACTTATTTCCTTCTTCAGCTATTTCAGCTCTCAAAATGGCTTTAGAAGCATTTTCAACTTTCGTAATATCAATAACTGTCCCTTCAATGTGCTGATTGATTTTATCATAATACCAATTAAAAATCAATGTTTTCTTTTTACCTGATTTTAATGAGAATTCAAATTTTTCGTTTCTTAAAGTTTCATGTTCTTCTAGGTAAAGAAATAATCGATTCCATGATTCTTGATCTGAAGCATTAAAAAATTGCTCATCTCTTTGAAAATCATTTTCAAAAATCATATGAAATGCTTCGTTGCAATCTAACAGATACGATTCATTATTTAAGGTAAAAACACCTGCTTGATTTTTGTAATATAAATTACGATATTTTTTTTCTCTATTAGTTAAATCAAATTGATGTTGTACATTTTCAGAAATATCCTCCAAACGACACAACCAATATTTTCCACTTTTTAATACTAATAAACCTGTTTTTAATTCAAACGTTTTTGTTTTACTATCTATAATTAATTCAACTTGTTTTCTAAAAACTTCTTCGCCTTCTATTTTACTAATTACTGTTAACTCATCTTGTGTAAAAAACTGAATAAACTTTCTATTTCTTTCTGTTTCATCTTTGTTTTCAATTTGAAAAAAAATATTCGTTTTTTGGTTGTAATCAATGATATCAATCGCATTGTTGTTTTTTATTTTAAATAAAATAAATCCAGAACCTGGTTTGTTTACAATCTTTTTTAAATAATCTGAATAATCTTGTACATTGTTAATTAACCTTACACGAGATATTAAAACTAAAAAAATAGTAGATGAAAAAACAAAAATAAAGATTGAAATATTACCTAAAGATAATTCAGGATTTTCTACTATTGAATAACCATAAATTATAAAAGAGTATGAAAAAAAAACATAAATTAAGGTTAAATTCAATCGTTGAATAACATGTGCTGTAATAGCGAATAATAAAAAGAAATAAAAAAAGTGTGTTTGTGAAAATTTGAAATGAATCAAATCTTCAACGGCAAAATAAGTTGCTATTAAAAAATGTGCGTGAAAAAAATACAATAAATAATTTTTTATTGTTTTAATCTTCCAACAAATAAAAATATAAAGTGGGAAAAAGATAGAATAAGATAAACAAATATTAAAATAAACTTTAGGTATATCAGAGTTAAAAGAAAAAAGACAAAAAATAGGTGAAACAACAATTGCTCCTATGCTATATAAAATTGTCAACCGGCGAAAATCATTTTCTTTTTCGTAATAATTAAAAAATTGTTTTTCGGCAACTTTTAAGAGTTTAAATCGTTCCAACATTCTTATTTGTATTTTTATATATAATTAAATATCAATTACTTAATTGTATATTTTAAGTTCATTTCAACCATTCTAACTGAATGTACATTTTTAATTTCAAAAAACCTATTTTCTCTTAGTCTCTTCTTTTGAATATAAATAAAATAAAGAATTTTTTAAATAAAGAAAACTTATTCTATTTATTAGTGATGTTCATATGTTTAAAAAAAGCTTAACTTTTAATTGCTAATCTGACTTATCAAAAATATATGGGTTATTATTAACAAACTTAAGTTATTTAATGTTATAGTTTTTGAAGCATTTACAACGTTATTAACAAAAAAGACTTAAAATGATTTTGTGTATTACTTTTTTATGAATTCAATATAAATTCTGTGTTAAAAACGTTGGTAATTTCTCTAAAACTTTGTCAAACTTTTAGTCTTTAATTCAACTATTCTTTTGTTTGTAATTATAAATTTAATATCCAAAACAATTCTTTTAGAACTTATAAACACCTATTAACAATTGAGTTTCATTTTGTGTTTGAATTTTAATTTATTAAACTACTCATTTTCAATTGTTCTTAATTTCATAATTTTCCATAATGTTTACAATTAACACCAATTGTTAATAGTGAACAAAACAATTCGTTTTTGTCATTATTTTCTTATTTCAGATAATAAATCATTCATTAACTTTACAAAAAAATCAAGTTTATGAGCAAAATTATCATTCCAATAGGTGCAGATCACGCAGGATTTGAACTAAAAGAAGTATTAAAATCTTATTTATCTGAGAAAGGATACGAAGTTAAAGATTTTGGTTGTCATTCTACAGAAAGTATCGATTATCCTGATTATGCTCATCCAGTAGCGAATTTGATAGAGGAAAATGAAGGAATGAAAGGTATCCTAATCTGTGGTTCTGGTAATGGTATAAACATGACTGCTAATAAACATCAAGGTATCAGAGCTGCTTTATGTTGGAAAAATGAAATAGCTGAATTGGCTAGACAACATAACAATGCAAATATTTTAGTTTTGCCTGCACGTTTTATTTCTGAAGAGGAAGCAAAACAAATGGTAGAAACTTTTTTCACTACAGAATTTGAAGGAGGAAGACACCAAAATAGAGTGAATAAAATTGCTTGCGTTTAGTTAGATTCAAGACCTAAAGATTCAAGATAGTAAGACTTATATTCGTTATGGATGTAAGTCTTTTATTATTATTTTGTATCATTTAAATCAAAAAAAATTGAAAAACCTAAAATTAATAATCACTTCAACTTTATTATTTCTAATAATAAATACCACTTATTTTTGGGAAAAAGAAATAGGTATATTTTATTTACCTGTATTTCTAATAATAGTTGGCACATTTATTTATTTACTTACATCACTTTTTAAACTAATTAAAATTTTAATTAGGAATAAGTTTTCTGATAAAAAAACATTTTATAGTTCAGTATATTTAACCTTCTTATTTACTCTAATTATAATAAAACCATTTGGACTAATTAATTATGAAGAATTTGAAGCAGAAGATGTTTTAATAGTTAAAAATGAAGGTGCAGCAAACTGTAACACCACTTTAAAATTTAAAAAAGATAATTCTTTTAAAGAAATTACTTTTTGCTTTGGGTTGTCTGAAATTTTAGGAACTTATATTATTTCAAATGATACTATTTATTTTAAAGAGCTTAATAGAATTCAAAAAGAAAAATTTATTTATGAATTTGGAGTTATTCAAGAATTAAAAAAATATTCAGAAAAACCTTTAGGATTTATTCTTTATAAAAACAAACAGGATACAATTGGAAATTATTTTAATATTTTGAAAAATAATTTAGAGCAATAAAGTATCAGATATATAAGTCTTGAATCTTATTATCTCATTTCTCCTTCAACAAAGACTCAATCAATAAATTCGTTTTTTCTACGTATTCTGTATAATATTCACCTGTACCTGGTCCGTTGAAACCTGTATGTACACGTTTTACAACACCATCCTTACCTATATATATAGAAGTAGGGAAAGAGATTACTTCGTTTAACATAGAGAATTGAGAAGAAGCAAGACCTTTATTTGCATTTCCCCCTACTAAAAAAGTAAAATCTAAATTAAAACGATCTTTTAAAAGCTTGATTTTATTTGCGTAATCTTCAAATGAATTTCCAACTTCATAACCAACAGAAATAATTTCTAATCCTTGCGCATGGTATTTATCGTACAATTGTTTGTAGTATCTCGTTTCGTCCATACAATTTGGACACCATGTTCCCATGATTTGAATGATCGTTACTTTATTTTTAAATTGTTCATTCGGAAAATGAAATTCATTCCCATTTAAATCTTTTAATGAAAATTGGAAAACAGCCTCTTTTTTCACTTTTGTTAGTTCATCTGGATCAGCTAATTGAAAAGTATCGTTTTTACTTCCCTCCCATTTTCCTTCAAAATGTTTTCCACTTAAAAATCGACCTTTTAAAGAATCATTTTCATAGTTAGCAACCAATAAAAAAGCATGTGAACCATCAAAACAAGACAAATAGAATTTAGAACCATATTGATTACCTTCTAAATAACGATAATCACCAGTTTCTGTTAAGAATGTTCCAGCAATCGATTGATTGTTTTGAGAAAATATTCCTATTGCAGGTGAGGCATCATTTGTGTTAGGATCAAAAATAACTTTCCATTTTCCATCTATTTTTGAAGTTGTTAAATCGTTAGAATAATTACTAAATCTATTTTTATAATTATATGTTGCTTGAAAAGGTATTTTGTAATTTTCTGACTTATTATAGTTCACCCAATAACCATTTAATTGAGTTTTACTATTTTTTTTGAAGACAATTTTTGAGTTAAATGTTGGAAAGCTAACAATCAGACTATCTCCTTTTTTTTCAGGTTTAGACAATGTTATTTTCTCAGAAGCGTTACAGACTATAAATTGATAATCCTTTTTAATTTTTTTAATAATCAATTTAAAAGGCAATTCATCTTTTTGGTTGAGTAGTAGTTTTGCGCTCCAATTCCCTGCTTTTATATGATCGTTTTGTTGCGTGAACGAAACTAGAGCAAATAAGAGTAGAAATGAATATGTGAATATTAATTTCATTATTAACTTTGTTTAGTAGTAAACGAATTTAATTCTTTTTACGGAAATCAATGCAACTATAAATGAATAAATATCGTCTTCCTAAATAGTAGATTGTGCAATGGATGAAATTACCTTAGTAAAAGAATGCGTAAAAGGAAATGCTAAAGCACAGTTTTTGTTGTTTGATAAATTTTCGAAAAAGATGATGGCTGTATGCCTTCGTTATTCAAAAAATCAGGAAGAATCAGAAGATGTTTTGCAAGAAGGTTTTGTAAAAGTGTTTTCTAAACTGAAAGATTTTAATCACACCGGCTCTTTAGAAGGATGGATTAGAAGAATAATGGTGAATACTGCTTTAGATCAAATTCGGAAAAACACTAAATTTCAAAATGATGTTCAATTAGAATCAGTTGATTATCATTTGGGTGAATCAGACAATCAAATATTAGGAGAGTTGATGGCGGAAGATTTATTAAAATTAATAAGTAACATGCCAGATGGATATAAAGTTGTTTTTAACATGTTTGCGATTGAAGGATACAGCCATCAAGAAATAGCAACGACACTTGGGATTACAGAAAGCACTTCAAAATCTCAATACATGCGTGCTAAGGGATATTTAAGATCGAAATTAGAAATTACAGGTGATGGGAGATAAAGACATATTTAAAGATATTTTTTCTGAAAAACTGAAAGATTTAGAGCTTCCAGTGAATGAAAAATTATGGAATTCTATTTCGAATCAAATCGTTTCTGCTCCTGCTGCGTCAAGTATTTCTTTATTATCTAAAATTATAATTGGTTCTTCTATTTCTGCAGCTGCTATCGTTGGTGGTTATTATCTTAATTCAACTTCTGAAAACAACGTAAAACAAACTAAATCGCAAATTTCAGTTAATAAAAACGAAATAAGTGAAATAAAAGAGGTTAAAGAAACTATTTCAGCTTTTAAACAATCTTCCGTTTCAATTAATAAAGAAGAAAAAGGTATCGCTTCAGAAACAATTATTACGGATGATAAATTGGTTGATATTCTAGTAAACAACAATCTTTTTATTTCTTCAAATTTCATTACTATTAATCAATCTGCCGTTGTTACTAATCAAAATAAAAATGATCAACCGGTCAATAATATTGTAGCACAATCTCTAACAGAAACTCCAAAAGCAACAGTTGTTCCTTCTGAAAATAAAAATATTTCTACTGAAGAAAAATCAGTTTATAAATTAGATTTAAAAAATGTTTTTACTCCAAATGGTGATGGTGTAAATGATTATTTAGAAATTGAAACAGAAGGTTTAAATGACTTTTCAGTAGTTATTTTGGATAAGAATAATCAAAAAGTCTATACTTCAAATGATCCTCATTTTAAATGGGATGGTACAAATATGAGTGGTGAATTTGTTCCAGAAGGGAGTTACATTTATTTTGTGACTGCTAAAACAGAAAGCAATAAGCCAATTTCTAAGTATAGTTCTTTAACGATAAAAAGATAGGAACTATTTTCCCCCTTTGAAGGGGGATTAAGGGGGATGATAACTGTGATCCCAATTCTGTATTTTAAATAATTATTGTCATTATTTCCCCAGCTCTTCCTTTCGAATACCTCAAGAAAAGCCTCAAGGAGGGAAAATATTTAATATAATTTTTTTACGTAAAATAACAATTTGTGATTTCTTTTTGAGCCAAGAATGGGAAAATAAAAAAGCCCTGCATTTGCAGAGCTTTTTTGAGGTTTCGAGCGGATTCGAACCGCTGTAGACGGTTTTGCAGACCGCTGCCTAGCCGCTCGGCCACAAAACCATTTAGACGAAGCAAAATTAATAAAAAATTTTAATAAACAATTAATCTTCTATTATTATTGCAACGTTTTGTACATCTCCATTGATTGGAGGACATATTTTTATGATCTTAACTTTAAGTGTTGTAACGTTATCTATTTCATTTTGAATACGATTGTAGATACGTTGACCAACATGTTCAATTAATTTTGAACGAATAGCCATTTCTTCAGTTACAATTCTATTAATATCACAATAATCGATTGTTTGAATTAACTCATCAGTAATAGCTGCTTTCGAAAAGTCAGTTGTCAACGATATATCAACGGTATAATGTCCACCTATTTTACCTTCTTCCGGTAAACATCCGTGAAAAGCATATAATTTGATTCCGTTAACTTCTATGGTGTGTTTCATTTACTAGACTTTAGATTCAAGACTTTAAGATTCAAGATTCAAGATTTTAAGTCTTAATATCTTGAATCTTGATGTCGTATTGTCTATTTATTTATTTTTCCAAAACCAATATTCATTCTTTCAACACATTCAGATTTACCTAAAAATGCGCAGATTTCGAACATGCTTGGCCCCATTCCTGTTCCAGTAATTAACAAACGGAAATTTGGTAAAACTGCTCCAATTCCTAATCCTTTAGATTCTAAAAATGATTTGAATGCTGTTTCAATGTTTTCAGCTGTAAAATCTGAAATTGCTTCCAATTGTGTAAACCATTCTTTTAAAATAGCAGAAGTATCTTCTTTCCATTTTTTATCGATCGTTTGTTGATCATATGAAGTTGGTTTATTTAATAAGTAAGCACCTTCAATTAAGATATCTTTTAAGAATGTAGCTCTTTCTTTCATTAAGCGACAAACGTTAGTTAAAACATCTTTATCGTAAGTTTCTGTTAATTCTTGCGACAACATGTCTGCTAACACAGAATCATCAGTTGCTCTTAAATAGGTTTGTTGGAACCATTTTGTTTTTTCAGCATCAAATTTTGCTCCTGATTTAGAAACTCTTTCTAAGCTAAAAGCTTCAACTAATTCTTCTAATGAAAAGATTTCTTTATTGTTTCCTGGATTCCATCCTAACAATGCTAACATGTTAACGAATGCTTCTGGGAAATAACCATTTTCTCTATAACCTGAATAAACTTCTCCTTCTGCAGTTGTCCAGTTCGTTGGGAAAACAGGGAAACCTAAACGGTCACCATCTCTTTTAGATAATTTACCATTTCCATCAGGTTTTAATAATAAAGGTAAGTGTGCAAATTCTGGCGCTTCCCATCCAAATGCTTCATATAATAAAACGTGTAAAGGCGCAGATGGTAACCATTCTTCTCCTCTAATTACATGAGAAATTTTCATTAAATGATCATCTACAATGTTTGCTAAATGATACGTTGGCATTCCATCACTTTTGAAAAGCACTTTATCGTCTAAGTTATTTGTATTTACAACAACCCATCCACGAATGTTATCTTCAAAACGAATATCTCTATTACGTGGCATTTTCATACGAATAACATAAGGTTCGCCAGCATCTAATAAACGTTTAACTTCGTCAGCAGGTAATGTCAATGAATTTCTCAAAGATGTTCTAGTAACAACATTGTATTGCCAGCTAGCCATTCCCATCGCTTTTGCTTGCTCTCTAACTTTTTCTAATTCTTCTGCAGTATCAAACGCATAATAAGCTGATTCATTTGCAATTAACTGTTCTGCATAAGGTTTGTACATGTCTTTTCGTTCAGATTGAACATAAGGACCATATTCTCCACCTAAACCAGGACCTTCTGTTGGCATAATTCCACACCATTCTAAAGCATCCATGATGTATTGTTGAGTTCCAGGAACAAAACGAGTTTGATCTGTATCCTCAATACGGATGATAAAAGTTCCGTTATGTTTTTTAGCAAAAAGGTAATTGTATAAAGCAGTTCTTACTCCACCCATATGTAATGGGCCAGTTGGAGATGGTGCAAAACGAACACGAACAGGTTTTTGAGACATAATTTAATTTTTTTGCAAAGATAATTAATTTAACCACAGATGTACACATTGAATTTATGGTCATTTGATCAATTAATTTGTCGCTAGCATTTGTTGTAATCTCTTTTTAACAAATTTTTCATTTCATAAATGAAACTTAAGCAAACGTTATCATAATATTGTTTTATTTTTATACGTTTTTCCATTATCAATGAGATAAAATTACTATGAGTGCTTTTGATAGATTATTAAGTCAGATTGATGCGTTCATTCGCAAGTATTATAAAAATGAGATGATTAAAGGTTTATTCCTTTTTGCTGGAATATTTCTATTCTCATTTTTATTCACGACTATTTTAGAATTCTTTGGGAGATTTAATTCAATCGTTCGTGGAATTCTTTTCTTTGGCTTTATTTTCACGAATATTTATGTCTTAATTAGATATATTTTAATACCTGTTTCTAAATTGTTTTCATTTGGAAAGCAAATCAATCGTTATCAAGCATCTCAGATCATCGGTAATTTCTTTCCTTCTATTTCTGATCGTTTATTAAATACCTTGCAGTTAAATGATAATTTAGAACAAAACGAAGGTAATTTTGAATTAATTAGAGCGAGTGTTTCACAACGTTCAGCATCATTAACGGTTGTTCCTTTCACAACAGCTATTGATATCAAAGAGAATCGTAAATATTTGAAATATATTATTCCTTTATTTTTAGTATTTCTTTCTATTGCTGTTTTCGTTCCTCATTTATTTCAACAGAGTACAGAACGTGTTGTGAATTATTCCAAAGAATTTAAGCCCGTTTCTCCTTTTCAATTTAATTTATTGAATAAGAATTTACAAATAGAAGAAGGTGACGATTTAGAGGTTAATTTATCGCTTTCTGGTAGCCAATTTCCAGATAAAATATACATTGTTAGTACACAAGGTAAGTTTTTAATGGAAAAGACTTCTAAAATTGATGCAAAGGCTATTCTTAAAAAGATTAAATCAAATGATCAATTTTACTTTGAAGCCAATTCATTTCAAAGTGAAGTATTCGCTGTTAATGTGATTAAAAAATCTACCATCGGTAAATTAGAAGCCCGTCTAATCTATCCTTCTTATTTAGGCAAACAACCAGAAACGATTTCTAATTCAGGGGATCTATCTATTCCTGAAGGAACGATGATTGAATGGAATGTGATTACTAAGAATACTAATAATGTAAAGTTTAGCATTAATAATCTTGAGAAAAATTTTAATTCTGAATCGTTTAGAATCAATCATAAATTCAAAAATGATGCACGAATCAAAATAGAAATGGTTAATTCTCAAAGCAAAAAAGTTGATTCATCTGGCTTTTATATTTCGGTTGCAAAAGATGCCTTCCCTTCTATTCATGTTGAAGAAGTAAAAGATTCTGTTTCTGATGCTATTCGTTTTTTCTCTGGATCAATTGCTGATGATTATGGGTTTTCTTCTCTTAAATTTGTTTATACAATCATTAGTGAAAATGGTAAACGTAAAACTCAAACGTTACCTGTTACTAAAGTTCTAGGTACTGAAATGCCGTTTAATTTTGCTGTCGATTTCAAACACGAGAATGTTAAATTAAAAGATAAAATTGAATATTATTTTATCGTTGGTGACAATGATGGAGTTAATGGATCCAAATTTTCCAAATCTCAAATGTTTGAATATAAATTACCTTCTCTTGAAGAATTGAATGATAAACGAGATGAGGATCAACAAGAATCAAAAGAAAATTTAAAAGATATTCTTACCAAAGCGAATGATTTTCAAAAGAAAGTTGATCACTTGAAGAAGGATGTTTTAAACTCTAAATCAAATGATTTTAATAAATTAAATCAAGTTCAACAGTTACAACAAGAACAAGAAAACATTCAAAAATCTTTAGAACAAATGCTGAATCAAATTCAAGAAAGTTCTCAGGAAAAAAACCAATTATCAGAAATAGATAAAGAGTTGTTAGAGAAACAAGCTTTGATAGAAGAGCTTCTTAAAGAAGTTATGGATGATGAACTTATGGATCTTCTGAAAAAGCTTGAAGACTTGATGAAAAACGATTCTAAGGATAAAATTGAAGATAAGTTAGAAGATGTTCAGCAATCTTCAGAAGATATGAAAAAGCAATTGGATCGTTCTTTAGAAATGCTTAAAAAATTACAAGTGAACGAGAAAATAGATGATATTGAAAAAGAGTTAAAAGAACTAGCGAAAGATCAAGAAGACTTAAAAGAACAGGCAGAGAATGATAAATTATCTTCTGAAAAGGCTAAAGAAAAACAAGATGAATTAAACAAAAAGTTTGATGAACTGAAGGAAGATTTAGAAGAACTCAAAAAGTTAAATGAAGAGTTAAATAAACCTATGAATTTAGGTGATCAAGAAGAAATGAAAAAAGAAATTTCTGAAGAAATGAAAAATGCTTCAGAAAATATTCAAAAGAAAAAGGGTAAAAAAGCTTCTGAGAATCAAAAAAATGCTGCTGAAGAAATGAAAAAGATGGCTGAAGAGCTTGATCAAATGCAAAAAGAAGAAAACAAACAGCAGCAAGAAGAAGATATCAATACATTGAGAATTATTTTAAAGAATTTAATGACTTTGAGTTTTACGCAAGAAGATGTCATGTATAAATTTTCTAAAGTAAAAGACAATGATCCAAGTTATCGTAAGTATGGTCGAGTTCAACGTTCGATTATTGACGATACAAAAATGGTTAAGGATAGTTTATATGCTTTAGCAAAACGTCAACCAAAAATTGCTTCTTTTGTCGATAAAGAATTAAATGATATTACTAATAATTTTAAACTTTCGTTAGAGGATATTGATGAACATAGAAAGCGTAATTTAAACTTACATCAACAGTCTGTTATGACTTCATTTAATAATTTAGCTCTATTGTTAAATGAATCATTAGAAAGTATGCAACAACAAATGCAAATGCAATCTAAAGGTGGTGGTTCTTGTGATAAACCTGGTAAAGGGAAAGGTAAACCAAAACCTGGCGACTCTATGGGTGACATGAAGGAAATGTTGAAGAAGCAATTAGAACAAATGCAAAAAGGACCTAACCCTGGTGGTGAAAAACCGGGTGATAAACCTGGTTCTAAACCTGGTCAAAGTGGTAATATGGGTATGCCTGGTTTAGGTAATAAACAAATTGCTAAAATGGCTGCAGAACAGACTGCTATTCGTCAACGATTGGAACAATTGAAGAATGAGTTAAATAAAGATGGTAAAGGTTCTGGTAATAAATTAAACCCTTTAATTAATGAATTAGAGAAACAAGAAAAGGATTTAATTAATAAGAATTTCACGCCTGATATGGTTAAACGTCAAAAAGATATTTTAACACGATTATTAGAATCTGAGAAAGCATTGATGGAGAGAGGTTTTGAAGAAAAAAGAGAATCTAAAGATGGAAAAAATTTAAATTATGGTAACCAAATTCGATTTGATGAGTATACAAATCAAAAGCTCAAGCAAATTGAATTATTACGTTCTGTTGATCCTGTTTTTCGTAAGTATTATAAGGACAAAGCAAATGAATATTTCAATCGAGCAAATTGATTTTGAATATATAAATTTTGTATGAGAGAAGGTTTTACTATAGTTGATAAGATTTCAATACCGTCAGATTATGCTGCAGTCCGTAAAGTTGAGTCATTGATTGATAAAGTTTGTGGAGATTTAGGTGTTCAAGAAGATTTTTATGGTAATGTTCTTATTGCTGTAACGGAAGCTGTTAATAATGCAATTCAACATGGTAATACTTTTAAAAATGATTTAGAAGTTCAAGTTTCTATTGCTGATAAATCTGATGAATTTTGTTTTTCTATTAAAGATCAAGGAAGAGGTTTTGATTACAATCATCTGCCCGACCCTACTTCACCTGAGAATATTGAAAAAGAAAATGGTAGAGGTATCTTTCTTATGAAGAATCTTGCTGATGAAGTTGAATTCGAAGATAATGGTGCTAAAGTAAATATATATTTTACTAAATAATATGGTAAATCTTTTTTTTGAAGATGTTGAAATTCTGGGTTTGGATCCAGAATTTTTTATTTCATGGCTATCTGATTGCTGTGTGACTGAAGGTAAATCTTTAGAAGAAGTTAATTTGATTTTTTGTTCTGATGAGTATTTGCTTCAGAAAAACATTGAGTTTCTTCAACACGATTATTATACTGATATTATCACTTTTGATTATTGTCAAGCTGATTTGATTATGGGGGATCTATTTATTTCTAAAGATCGTGTTATTGATAATGCTCAAACTAATGGAGTTTCTTTTGATAATGAATTAAATCGTGTCATTGTTCATGGTGTTTTACATTTGTGTGGATATAAAGATAAGTCTGTTGACGAAGAAAAGTTAATGCGTTCGAAAGAAGATTTTTATTTGGATAGAATTGTTCCACGTGAAACTTAATTTTTATATGAATTTTAATCGTTGTAATTTTGTTTCACGTGGAACACGAAAATTATGTTGAAAGAATACGATGTTATAGTTGTTGGTGGTGGTCATGCTGGTTGTGAAGCTGCAAATGCTGCTGCCAAATTGGGTAGTTCGGTTTTGTTGGTTACAATGAATATGAATACTATTGCTCAAATGAGTTGTAATCCTGCTATGGGTGGGGTTGCTAAAGGTCAAATCATTCGTGAAATTGATGCGCTTGGTGGTGGTTCTGGTATTGTCACTGATAAAAGTGCCATTCAATTTCGAATGTTGAATTCTTCTAAAGGTCCAGCTATGTGGTCTCCTCGAGCGCAAAGCGATCGTATGAAGTTTGCAGAAGAATGGCGTTTATTACTAGAACGAAATTCGAATGTTGATTTTTGGCAGGACATGTGTTCTGGTTTGATCATTGAAGACAATATTGTAAAAGGTGTTCGTACTTCTCTTGGTATTGATATTTTTTCAAAAACTGTTGTTTTGACAAATGGTACCTTTTTGAATGGTCTGATTCATATGGGTGAAAAGCAATTTGGTGGTGGTCGTGCTGCTGAAAAAGCTTCAACTGGTATTACAGAAGATTTGGTGGCAATTGGTTTTGAAGCCGGACGTATGAAAACAGGTACACCTCCCAGAGTTGATGGAAGATCTTTGGATTATTCTAAAATGGAAATTCAACCTGGTGATGAAAATCCAGCTAAATTTAGTTTTAGTGATACGTTGCCATTAAGCGAACAACGACCTTGTTATATTACATATACAAATAGTGATACGCATGAAATGTTGAAGACCGGTTTTGATCGTTCTCCAATGTTTAATGGTTCTATTAAAAGTACTGGTCCACGGTATTGTCCAAGTATTGAAGATAAAATAAATCGTTTTGCTGATAAAGATCGTCATCAGATTTTTGTTGAACCAGAAGGTTGGGATACATGTGAAATATATGTGAATGGTTTTAGTACTTCTTTACCTGAAGAAATTCAGTTAGCTGCATTAAAAACAATTCCTGGTTTTGAAAATGTAAAAATGTTTCGACCTGGTTATGCAATTGAATATGATTACTTCCCTCCTACTCAGTTGAAACATACTTTAGAAACGAAGTTAGTTAAAGGTTTATATTTTGCTGGTCAGATTAATGGAACTACTGGTTATGAAGAAGCAGCTTGTCAAGGATTAATGGCTGGTATAAATGCTCATCGTAAAGTTAATAATCAAGAAGATTTCATTTTATCTAGAAGTGAAGCTTATATAGGAGTTTTAATTGATGATTTAATAACTAAAGGAACTGAAGAGCCATATAGAATGTTTACAAGTCGTGCAGAGTATAGAATTTTACTTCGTCATGATAATGCAGACATTCGTTTAACTCCTTTAGCACATGCTATCGGTATGGTTTCAGATGATGAATTAAAAAGAGTTCAAGATAAATTAGAAGGTGTTCAAGCATTAAAGAAATCTTTACAAAAAGAAGGTGTTTCTCAAGAAATTGCTAATCCTATTCTACTTTCTAAAGAAAGTTCTCCTATTACTCAACAAGTAAAATTGTCATCATTAATTACGCGTCCTCATATTACTATTGAGGATGTTTTATCTATGAGTTCAGTTTCTAAACTTTTAGCTGAACAATTATTAGAGATTAATTCTGAAATAGTTTCTCAAACGGAAATACTTCTTAAATATGAAGGTTATATTTCTCGTGAAGAAGATTTAGCTTTAAAAATGAGTCGTATGGATGAACGTAAAATACCTGATGGTGTTGACTATATGGTAATTCCTAGTTTAAGTATAGAAGCTCGTCAAAAGTTAACTAAATTACAACCTGCAACTGTTGGTCAAGCATCTAGAGTTAGTGGTGTTTCTCCTAGTGATATTGCTGTTTTGCTAATTCATATAGGAAGATAGTTTCACGTGAAACATGTTTGTAAAGCGCAGGTAACTGCGCTTTTTTTATTTAAATAAATAATTAATACCTTTTAAATAGTTTAAATTAACTTTTTAAAATATACATATATATTTGTTGAGAATATTTAATCCCTTATCTATTATGAAATTCTCTACATTATTTTTAATTCTGTTACTTCCATTTATTTCTAAAACTCAAATTCCAATTCAAAACGGTAGTCAAATTATTGATTTTGATTCGACTTTTGTTAATGGTTATGATAGTAATTTTATTTTAATACCTGATGTATCTACTAATAGTTGGCAAGTAGGTGTGCCTAATAAAAATGTTTTTCAACCTTCATATTTGAAAAATTCTTTAATTACAGATACTATTAATAGTTATCAGGCTAATGATAGTTCAGTTTTTTATGTGAAACAATTATTAGAAAGTGTTGAATTTAATTATGCTTATGATTTGCAATTTCAATATTCTGTAGATTCAGATACATTAAAAGATTATCTAAAAATTGAAGTATCATTTAATAATGGTATTTCATGGTTTAATTTATTGGAAGATACTATTCTTAACACTACTTCATTTTATAGTAATTATATCCCTTTAGGTAAATATTATTTTAGTGGACATTCATTAAATAAATTTTTATTTATTAATTTATTACCACTAGCAACCTATTTTAATTTAGTAAATACTGATACAGCTTTTTATCGTTTTACGTTTATATCAGATTCTATAAATTCTAATAAAGATGGATTTTTATTAGATAATTTGACTTTTAATTGTTTTGTAGAAGGTCTTGATGAGTTATCAAAAAATAAATATATTATTTATCCAAATCCTTCAAATGAATTTATTCAAATTTGCAATCCAAATTTCAATAATTTGAATGTTAATCTCTATGATTCTTTCGGTAAAAAATGTTTTAGTATAGATTCACAAAATTCTATTTTTGTTCCTCTGGATAAATTTGAAAATGGAACATATTTTCTAAAAATTCAAGATGAAAGAAATATTTTTACTAATAAAATTATAATAGAACATTAAATAATTGATTTTAATGCGTTTTAAGACATCTTTTTTTTGTTTCGGATGGAAATATATTACCAGTTATTAGATAGTCGATTTAAAAAGACGTGTTTTTTGGCTTTTTTACAAAAAAAATGGTCGATTTATTAAAAACCGACCATTTTATACAAAATTTATTTATTTAGTTTGTTGGTTCAATCCAATCACCATTTTCTTTGATCAAATTAATTAATGCATCCACTGCTTCATTTTCAGAAACATTTTTTTGCATTACGTTTTTCTCTTTGTATAAATTAATTTTTCCTGGACCTGTTCCAACATATCCATAATCTGCATCTGCCATTTCACCTGGACCGTTTACGATACATCCCATGATTCCAATTTTGATTCCTTTTAAGTGAGAAGTTCGTTCTCTAATTTTTTGAGTTGTTTCTTGAAGATCAAAAAGAGTTCTACCACATGATGGACAAGAAATATATTCAGTTTTAGAAATTCTGGTTCTAGTTGCTTGTAAAATTCCAAAAGCAGTTGAATTGATAAATGAATCTGCCTGGTTAGATGTTATCCAAATACCATCTCCAAATCCGTCGATTAAACTTGCTCCAAATTCTGCAGATATTGCTAATTGAAACGTTTCTGAATCACTTTCATTTTTATCAATGTGAAGTATAACGGGATTATTTACATCTAATTTCGATAAATTAATTCTAAAATTGCGAAATAATTGCGTTTTGTTTGAATATTCAGTTTCTAATACAATGATAGCTTTTGAATATTTTTTAAGAATTTCTAAGTTCTTTTCTTCTGCTTTTGTTCTAACAAAAAATGTTTTATCAGAATCATTCATTGAATTTAATTGATCGAAATCTATAATAGGATATACATTGTTTGAACTTGAATAATTCTTTTTCCAATTTTCAAAATCTGCTATTATTTTCAATGAACCTGGTAATTCAAAAGATGGATTTTGATTTCCAATATAAGCTAAATCAACAGCTTGATCTGTAAAGTTGTATTTGTCTAGACTAACGGAATAATTATAACCAAAAGAAAATAAATTAGCAGGTTTTAAGTCTGTTTTCTTACTTAAATCTGCAATTACTACGGGCACATGATGTCCACCAACATGTTCATTTTCAATTGATTTTCTTTTAGAATATTCGAAAGGATTGTATGATAATTCTTCTGATTGAATACCAGACAAATCAAATTCATTGGAATGATTCAAATATTTTTCAATCAATTTTTTTGCAACAGGAATTTCAAATTCAGGTTCTTCAGTTAATGATACTCTTATAGTGTCACCCAAACCATCTTCTAATAATGTTCCAATTCCAACAGCTGATTTAATTCTACCATCTTCTCCATCTCCAGCTTCTGTTACACCTAAATGCAAAGGATAATTCATTCCTTCTGCTTTCATTTGAGCAACTAAGAGTCGGTAAGCTTGCACCATCACTAAAGTATTACTAGCTTTCATAGAAATCACAAATTCATGGTAATCATTTTTGCGACAGATTCGTATGAATTCCATAGCTGATTCAACCATTCCTTCGGGAGTATCTCCGAAACGACTTAATATTCTATCAGATAAAGAGCCATGGTTGGTACCAATACGCATGGCTGTTCCATTTTCTTTACAGATTTTGATTAAAGGTGTAAATTTTGATTCAATTCTTTCTAATTCAGCATGATAAGTAGCATCAGTATATTCGATTTCCTCAAATTTCTTTTTATCAGCATAATTTCCAGGGTTAATTCTAACCTTTTCAATTAATCGAGCAGCAATTTCAGCAGCATTTGGTGTAAAATGAATATCAGCGACTAAAGGAGTAGTGTAATTTTTATCGTTTAAGATTTTTTTGATTACTCCTAAATTCTCTGCTTCATTTTTACTTGGAGCTGTAATTCTAATCAATTCACATCCTGCCTCAATTAATCTAATAGATTGGTTAACAGAGCCTTCAGTGTCCATAGTGTCAATCGTTGTCATTGATTGAACTCTAATTGGTTGATCACCACCTAGTTTTAGTGAACCAATTGAAATTTCTTTTGTTGGAAATCGTTTGCGGATTAATAGATTTTCACAGTAAGTCAGAGGATTCAAATTATTGCTCATTTGCCTAAATTAAAGGGTTTTATTTATTTTCAAAAATCGTAAACAAAAGTAATTAATAAAAAGTTTAAACTGTTAATATTCTATAATACTGTTTTGGAAATCGGAAAATCGACGAAATTTGTTAAATTTTTACAAATTTATGTCGTAACTTTGTAAATCTAGTAGGAAAAAGTTTTCTGCTAGTTACTATGTTTTTAGTAGAGTTATTAATTAATTTTTATGAATATACCAGTTATAAAGTTTGCAAAAGACCACAATGAAGAATTTTACAAGGTTTTGAAACAACGTGTAAATGAGTATTTTAAATCAACAGGAAAAACGAGACACGGAAATTTTGGAATGGTTTTAAAAACTATTTTCATGATCTCATTGTATTTTGTTCCATTTATTTCACTTTTAACAGTTGATTTTATTAAAGAATCAACAGGGTTGACAGTTTTAATGTGGTCAATAATGGGGCTTGGAATGGCAGGAATTGGATTGAGTATTATGCATGATGCCAATCACAATGCATATTCTAAAAACATGACTATCAACAATGCATTAGGACATATTATTTGTCTTATTGGAGGAATCAATGTGAATTGGAAAATTCAGCACAATGTTTTACATCATACTTATACAAATGTTACAGGTATGGATGAAGATATCGATCCTGGAATTTTAATGCGTTTTACTCCTCACGCAAAAAGATACAAAGCACATAAATTTCAACATTTATATGCTTGGTTTTTTTATGGTTTAATGACATTATCTTGGGCTACAAATAAAGATTGGAAACAATTATTTAGATACAAGAAAATGGAATTATTGGAAACACAAAATGTTAAATTTGGTCCAACTGTTGTTTTCTTAATTGTTTCTAAATTAGTTTATTATTGTATATTTATTGGATTACCAATAATGTTTTCACCATTATCATGGTGGGCTACAATTTTGTGTTATTTATTAATGCAATTTATTTGTGGATTAATCTTAGGTTTAATCTTTCAACCAGCACACGTAGTTCCATCATCAAACTATCCAATGCCTGATGAATCAGGAAACATTGAAGCGGATTGGGCTGTAAATCAATTGTACAACACAGCCAATTTTGCACCAAAAGCTAGATTATTATCATGGTATGTAGGAGGATTGAATTACCAAGTAGAACATCATTTATTTCCAAATATTTGTCATGTTCATTACCGTAAACTTTCTAAAATTGTTAAAGAAACGGCAGAAGAGTATAAATTACCATACAATTCTGAAAAAACATTCATGGGTGCAATCGTTAAACATGGGAAAATGTTATATGATTTAGGTCATTACGATAATGCTCCAGCATTACATTAATAAGAAATGAATCTTGAATTTATTCGAGAATATTGTTTAAGTAAGCACCAAGCGGAAGAATCATTTCCGTTTGATGCTTCTATTTTAGCTTTTAAAATTGGAGGTAAAATTTTTGCCTTATTTGGAATAGATGATTTTAAAAGTATTAACCTAAAGTGCGACCCCGAAAAATCCATCGATTTAAGAGAACGATATGAAGCCATTAAACCAGGTTTTCATATGAATAAAAAACATTGGAACACTGTAAATGTATTTCAAGATGTTGATCCTCAACTAGTTTTAGAATTAATCGATCATTCCTATGATTTAGTTTTAAAATCACTTCCAAAAAAGATTCGAGATGGCATCACGATTTGATAAAGTAGTATGGGCAGTAAGACTGGCTAAAACGCGCTCACAAGCCTCAGAATTGATCTCTAAAGGAAAAATTAAACTAAATGGTCAACAAGTAAAACCCTCTCGTGAACCTAAAGTGGGTGATTCTATCGAGATTTCTAAAAATACAGCCACCTTTAGTTATAAGTTAATTGAGATCATTGATAAGCGCGTAGGACCTAAATTGGTTGAAAATTATTTGATTGATACAACTCCTTTGGAAGAAGTTGAAAAATTCAGATTGTACAATCTTTCTCAAGCAGTTTACCGAGATAATGGAAGCGGAAAACCAACCAAAAAAGACCGTAGAGAATTAGGTTATTTTTTAGAAGGTTGGGGAGATGATGAAGAAGATTAATAAAATTCCAACCATCATTATTGTTGATACGTTATAGACTTAAATCAAACAGTATAATATGAAAATATCACCACTCATAATCGCCATTTTCATTACCTTCTTTAGTAATGCACAATTATCAATTTCAACAGGTTACAATATAAGAGTTGACCATTTTAAATATGGATATTCAAATTTTGGATTGGATTTTTCGTATCGAATTAATAAGTTTTCAATTTCTATAGAATCGACCTATTTGTTTAAAAATAACATGAAGTTACAAAGAAGTACTTCAAATATTTATTCTGGTGGACCATTAAGTCCGACTTATGAAACAACTAATAATTCTTTCTCAAGAGCAAAATTAAATTACAGTACATATAAATTAACTTTAAATTTCGTTAAAGGGAATACTAAGTGTTTGTTTTTTAAAAATGCAAAAGGAGTAACTTATTTAGGTTTGTATGGAAAAATTGACAATTTATTGAGTTTTAAAGAATGGGATTTCAAGCAATATTCAAGTGTAAAAATATCTTATTCTTACAATCCATCAAACTTTCCGGTTCCTCCAACTGAAGAAAAAACAACTTACAATACAATTTCAATTTATGGAGTTTCAAAAACTATTTATTCCTTAGGTTTTCAATTAGAAAGAAGAGTTTATCCTAAAAATAACTTATATTTTGGTTATAAAATTTCAATGGGTTTTTCAGATAAAATAAGATTATACAATTTGCATCCAATTCCCGACTATA
>CANGHX010000037.1 GCA_947453715.1 Flavobacteriales bacterium
AAGCTTATTTTTTTATCATCAATACTGATGTTTACTTCTTGTGGAAGTTCTAAAAATAGAAAGTGTAACGGAAAAAAAGCAATTCAAACCCCAATGGGTAAAATGTAAATTATATGAATTTCCCTCAATATAGAATGCTTATCAATGAGAAAGTCATTTATAAAATAATTGATGATCGAAATTTTGAAGAAAAGCAACGCTCTGGCTCAAAAGTTTTTTATTTTAAAATGGAAGCAAAACAATATCCTGAGATATTAAAAATCCAAGAAATGTTGAATTGTAATGAACAATTATATATAATAAAAGATGAAAAGGATTGGTTAGCGTTTTAATTGAGTATTATTTAACTGAAAATAAAATGTCTACACGTCTATTTTTTCGTCTATCTTCTTCTGTTTTTTCAGGAGTAACCATAGGTAAATTATTACTAAATCCTTGAGATCTTAAACGTTTTTTACTTACTCCACGTTTTACCAATTCTTTTAATACTAGCTTGGCTCTTTGTTTAGAAAGCTTCATTGCTTTTCCGCAACAAACATGTCCTCTGATATAAGCATGAACATCTTTATTTGCATTTAGATATTCTGCTAATTTATCTATTTCTACAGAAGATCCGGGTGTTAGATTGAAAGTTCCATCAAAAAATTGAATGTTTAATTCCATTTGGAATACCATTCCTTTTTCTAGTTTTTTGTCGTAGATTTCATCTTTTACTGGTTCTTCAATAATAGGAATATATTGGGATTTAATCGAAGTAGTATCCTTCGTTTTTGTTTCAATTGAAATAGTATCAATTTGTGTTTTAATTGTTGTATAAATAACATCAACTCTTCTCCATTTATCAAATTGTTCAATAGGATAAATCAATTGATTAGGGTAATTGATTCCATAAATATTACTTTTTTCAATAATTAATTCTTTATTAAGTAAGCTTTTTATGGCATTTAATCTTTCTTCAGCGATGTGTTGGTTAATGTCTTTCGAACCATCTTTACTACTGTAACTATTTATTTCTAAAATAGTAATTGGATGAGTTGTGATATAAATGTTAAAAGTATCGATTGCTTTCTTTGAACTTTCAATAGGTGATGTTTCATTTACATTAAAGAAAAAAGATATTGTATTAGATTCTTGAGCCATTGATAAATGGCTAAATGTAAATAGTGATATTAAGAGAACTAAAATTCTCATTTCTTTTTTTTAAGTATTAAAATAAAAAAAGCGTCTCTATTTCTAAAGACGCTATAAATTTAAAAAAAAAATTCGTTACTTAAATGTTTTTAGGTCAACTTTATCTTTTATAATTAAAGAAGTTACTTTAATGTTAAAAGACATTTCACCTTGAATAATCGCCATTTTAAATGGGAACAAAATTCCATTGACATCTTTGAAGTCTCCATATTGAGAAGAAACCTCAGTTGTTTTATCAGCATCTTTTTCAATTTTTAAACTTTTAATTTTCATGAAGTTTTTTGCATCATAATAATCAAATGATTCTGATTTACCATCGTTCACTTTCATTACATATGAGTCAACACCATCAACATTTTCAATTCCTAATAATTCATAGTTTACACCAACTTTAGCGTAATTCATTTCAGGAAATAAACCGATTGATTTTCCTTTAGCTGCAATTTCTTCTGCTGTTAATTCTTTTTTACCTTCTTGCATCGAAGTAGAAGCACCATTTGTACCATCAAAATATGCTTTTTGCAAAACCATTCCTTGAGCTTCTATTTTTGAACCTTCAATATTTGGTGTTTGCCAAACTCTTGTAGAAGAGATAGGGAAGGGTGCTTGAGGAATTGTTAACTCAGATACTTCTTCAAATGCTTTGAATTTTTTCAGTTTTTTAGTTGCCGCTTTTAATGAAGTTGTTTGTGTTGCAGCTAATATATATTTCTCAATTAATTGATCTTTAGTAATATCAGCTTTTTTCATTTCTTTCACTTGATCTCCAAAAGCATCCCAAACTTCAACAATCCCATCAGCATCAAATTGTTTTAATTTCTCTAATACTTCTTCATTACCTACAACAATGATGTTACAGTTTTTAGCTGAATAATATTTTTGAGCCATCATTAAAACATCCTCCTTAGATATTGCTTCTAATCTTTTTAAATAAGTTTGGTAATAATCTTTACTCAAGTTATAACGAATGATATTTAATGCAAAACGAGCAATTGTTTGAGGTCTTTCCAATGATCTAGCGAATCCACCTGCCATTACCATTTTGGTCAAATTCAATTCTTCATCTTTAACATAGCCATTAGTAATATTGTCTAATTCGAACAAAATTTGAGTAATAGCGCTATCAGTTACTGCATTTCTAAAGTTACCTGAAGCTGAAAAAGAACTTCCAAATTCATTGATATTTAAACTTGAATAACAACCATATGTATATGCTTTGTCTTCTCTTAAGTTTTGCATTAATCGAGTTCCAAAACCACCACCACCTAAGATGTCATTTAATACTGTTAATGGTAATTGATCTTTTTCACCTGGTTTGATATTTAATGGAAAAGTAACATTGATTACTGATTGAACAGCACCTGGTTTCTTTACAAAAATTACACGGTTTCCTTTATGAGTGTTTGATAAAGGCATTTGTTGTTTGTAAGCCATATTTCCATTCCATTTTGAGAAATATTTTTCTACAACTGCAGTTGCTTGTGCTTTTGTGATGTCACCAACAATAACTAAATAACTTCCTTTTGGAGTAAAGATTAATTTGTAAAAATTCTTAACATCGTCTAATGTAATGTTGTTTAACGTAGCTTCGGTCATAATTTCTCCATAAGGATGACCTTTAGGGAAATTTGATTTAGATTCTGCATTATTAGCCATTGTTTCAGGACTAGATTTAGTAGACATTAATGAAGAAACTGTTTGATTTTTAATTCTTTCAAATTCGCTTTGAGGAAAATTTGCATTCATTAAAACATCTGACATTAATTCTAAACCTTTATCCATGTGTTTTGTTAAACAAGAAAGATAAACAGATTCTTTATCAGCAGATAAATCAGCTCCGATGTAATCTTTTTCTTTATCTAATTGGTCTTTAGAACGATTTGTTGTTCCTGATAAAATTAATTCACCAGCGATACTTGATAAACCAGCTTTAGAATCTTCAGTCAAAGGAGTTGCTCCCATTGACATATTAAAAGAAACTTTAGGTAGTTTATGGTTTTCAGATAAGATCACAATAATACCGTTAGAAGTTGTGAAAACTTCTGAATCTTTAATGTTGATAGCTGGAGCTTTAGCTGCCGATGGACGAACTGAACGATCAATTTGCCCAAACATAATAGAGGGAATTAAGATCCCCAATGATAAAATATATTTTTTCATTATCTTCAAATTAATTTTTACCTGGAGCATCTGTTGCTGCCTCTGGTTTTGGTAAATATTCTAAAATAATTCTAGCGTCTTGTGTCAAGTATTTTTTAGCGACTCTTAAAATATCTTCACGAGTAACTTTCAAATAAGCATCTAATTGGTTGTTTGTTCTGTTAGCATTTCCATAGTAAACATAGTTATCAGCTAAATTTTCACAAATACCAGCAATTGAAGCGTTTGAACCTACGATCTGATTTTCGAATTGATTTCTGATTTTTTCAAATTCTTCTTGAGAAATTAATTCTTTTTTGATCAATTCAATTTGTTTGTCAACCTCAACTTGAATAGTATCTAAGCTGATATCTTTAGATGCGATTGCAGCAAATATACCCATTCCAGCATCCTCTAATCCATATGCAAAAGAAAATGCATAGTTTGCTAATTGTTTTTTCTCAACTATTGCTTTATTCATTCTAGAACTAGATCCTCCAGATAAAACTTCGTTCATCATTTCTAATGCTGGGAAATCAGGATTTGTTTGCTCTGGAAAACGGTAAGCAATAAATAATGCAGGTAATTGAATATTGTCATAAACAACATCTTTTACAACTCCTTTTGGAGTTTCTGTTGTTTTTGCAGGTCTAGGAATTACACTTGCTTTTGCAGTGTATAAATCAATAACTTTCTTAGCTTCTGGATCTTTATTAGCATTAAAGTTTTTTAAATCGAATTTTGATTTTGCAACTTTATATTTAGCTAAAAATGCTTCGTCAGTTAAGTTTTCAACATCTCTAAATAAATTGATAGCTTCTCCTTTTGGAATTGAACCAAAATATTTTTCTACCATTTTTTTAGTGTCGGTAACATTGATATCTCCTGCAATAGAGATTGTTGAATTTGCAGGAACATAAAAAGTTCTGTAAAAATCAACGTAATCTTGCTCTTGAGCAGCATCTAAATGTTCCATGCTTCCAATTGGAACCCAATTATATGGGTGAATTTTGAACATTCTTTTGAAAATTTCAGGAATAAAAGTAGCGTAAGGTTGATTATCAACTCTTTGTCTTTTTTCTTCTTTTACAACTGAACGTTGAGTTTCAATACCTGTTTTTTCTACTTTCGCATGAAGCATACGCTCACTTTCTAACCATATTCCTAATTCTAATTGATTAGAAGGTAATATTTCATAGTAGTAAGTTCTATCTTGAGAAGTATTAGCATTTAAGCCACCTCCATTTTTTTCTACTAGTTCACTATATTCACCTCGACCAATGTTTGTCGTGCCTTCGAACAATAAATGTTCAAAAAAGTGAGCGAAACCAGTTCTGTCAGACTTTTCGTTTTTAGATCCAACATGGTAAAGAACGGATACAGCAACGATAGGAGTCGCATGTTCTTCATGTAAAATAACGTGAATACCATTCGGTAAATCATATTCTACATATTCAATTTTTTTTTGTGAAAAGGATGAGAAAGCGGAGAAACTTAAAAATCCAATCAAAATAATTTTTTTCATGAAATAATATTTTTAGCAAATTAAATCAATAATTCGCAATTTGAAGTGTATAAAAGGATATTCGGAAATAATCTAAGGTGAAAGGTTATTATACTAAAAAAGGTAATCCGTTTAAGAAAATGTTAAACAGATTACCTTCAATTTTTCCTATTAAAAAACTTCGTTTGCTGCGAAATGAAATTTTCCTTCGATTTCTGCATTTTCATCAGAATCAGAACCGTGAACTGCATTACGACCTTTATTTTCAGCATATGCTTTACGGATAGTTCCTTCAGCTGCTTCAGCAGGATCAGTAGCACCGATTAATTTTCTAAAATCTTCAACTGCGTTATCTTTTTCTAAGATAGCTGCAACGATTGGTCCTGAAGACATATATTCAACTAATTCTCCATAAAATGGACGTTCAGCGTGAACAGCATAAAATTCTTTCGCTTGTTCTACACTTAATTTAGTGTATTTTAAAGCTTTAATATCAAATCCAGCACCGATAATCATATCGATAATTTTACCCATGTAACCGTTCTCGATTGCATCAGGTTTCAACATTGTAAATGTTCTGTTAGTTGCCATTTTGTGTTTTTTTCAAAAATTTTGTCAAAGATAGTTTTTTTAATTAATAGTTGAAGTTTCAAAAAATGATTTTAGAAGATTTATAATTTATTAATCTTTTAAAATCATTTTAAGTTCATTTAATATTATAGCAGTTGCTCCCCAGATTTTCTTGTCTTCTATCTCAAAGCAAGGAATATTTTTTTGAATAATGTTATTAGGAAGCAAGATATCCATTTTGGATTGATTTTCATCATTTAACAGATGATCAATTTTGTAATGTATTATTTCTACAACTTCTCTTTCACTTGCATTCAATTCAGGTAGATAATCTACATAAAAAACAAAAGGGTAGACAATGAAATTACTTACTGGAATAAATACTTTGGTCATTTCTTTAATTAAAAAGCCTGATTCTATAGGAAGGCCAATTTCTTCAAAGCATTCTCTTCTAGCAGTATATTCTAAGTGAATATCGGTTTCCTCTTTTTTTCCTCCAGGAAATGCAATTTGTCCACTGTGAGTTCCTGCATAAACGGGACGTTGGATAAGAATAGAATGAATAGCATCTTCTTTTGGATAAAGTATAATAGAAACGGCACTCTTCCTAGGTTCTATAGCATTTTTTAAAGCAAAGCTTGATAGTGGTCGGTTAATTGGAGCCATTTCGATATGTGCTCTTTCACCAGGAAGTTCAGAGTCAAATTTTCTTAATAAGTCATCAATCAAATTTTGACTCATGTAATTATTTTTTAATAGATGAAATGATTTTCATGAAGTCATCATATAAATAGCCCATATTTTCTCTATTCCCGATCATTTGAAATACATAATATCGATTTTTAACTTCAACTGTTGCCATGAAATAAGAAGAGAAATTGCCATTATTATGCGTGTCACCTTCTATTGATTGAAATACTCCATTTATTCCTTTTGGTTTAGTTAGTTCTTTTTTTATTGAAGGCCAACTATTTGTAATTGATTTTTTTCGAATTTGAAGATAATTATCATGAACAGCATTTAATAAATCAATTTCTGAATTAAAAGCTCGTTTAAAATTTTCAGCTTCATACTTATTAAAACATTCAACTGAAAAATTTAAATACAATTCTTCAACATTTTTTAATAATGCATTTTTTTTAATTACAAATGATTGATCGTAAACAGAATGAAATTGTTCGGGAATTTGAAATTTTATACCAAAATAAGATGCGTCAACATATTCTGGAAAGTCCATGTGATTTTCATTCAATACTTTTTGAGCAGATTTTCCCTGTTCACTTGTACAAGCTGAAATTAATAAGCAAAAAAGAATAATTGATAAACTAACTATTTTCATTTAAGTAATTTAGTTTTGTAAATATATTGAAAAAGTAAATACAAAAAAAAAGAGAGTCATTTCTGACTCTCTGTATTATTGAACTAATAATCAATTTAACGTTATTTCATATGGCATTCTCATTTGAATACCAGTGTACTTCTCTAAACTTTTGATTTTTTGATAGTATTCTAAAAATTCTTCAGGAATTTTAGTTGAGGTTTTTATCGAAGCTTTATTTTCAGAATCATCGATCATTTCTAGTAAATCTGCCAGTTTATCCTCTTTAGCATTAGGGAAATATAATATTTTAGAATCTTTAATACCTGCTTTTTTAGCTGCAAATTTTATTGCTTCCTCAATTCCTCCTAATTTATCTACCAAACCAATTTTTTTGGCATCACGTCCAGTCCAAACTCGTCCTCTTGCAATTTTATTTACTTGTTGAGTTGTCATACCTCTTCCTTCAGCAACCCGATTAAGAAAATCAGAATAGATGTCATCTACTTCATTTTGAATGATTGCAAATTCTTCAGGAGTTAATTTACGATTTAATGATAATATTGAATGAGAATTAGTTGAAGCTCTGTCAAACGTTAATCCTAATTTATTCTCAAGCATTTTACCAGTATAGGGAATCATACCAAAAACACCAATTGAACCTGTTATTGTAGTAGGTTCAGCAAATATAGTAGTTGCTGGTGCTGCTATATAATAACCTCCAGATGCAGCTACGTCCCCCATTGAAACGATAACTTTTTTTACTTTATTTGTTAATTTAACTTCTCTCCAAATTTCATCACTTGCTAATGCACTTCCTCCAGGACTATTAATTCTGAAAACAACTGTTTTGATTGATTTCATTTTTCGAACTTCTCTAAATAATTCACAAATATTTTCAGATGTTAATCCATCACCACTTGTTGAAACATCACCTTCGGCTAAAATAACTGCAATATTAGGATCTTCTGATTTTACTAAAATTTGTTCTTGATAAAATTTCTTTTTAGCATATTTTTCAAAACTTAGAAAGTTAATTTCTTTATTCTTTTCCAATTGAATTTTTTTACTAATCAAATCTAAAACTTCATCTCTATATTTAGTAGCATCGATTAGCTTGTATTTCACAGCGTCTTTTGCTCGTCTGATTAATGCATTTTCAGCAATTTCATTTAATTTTTCAACTGATATTTTTCTGTCATTCGAAATATCTAAACGTATATCAGACCAAATACTTGTTAAATAGCGCTGAATTTGTAATCTAGATGAATCACTCATGTTCTCTCTGAAAAAAGGTTCGACAGCACTTTTGAAATCGTTATTTTTACCTCTTACTACTTGAATTTCAACTTCTAATTTGTCTAAAGTGTTTTTATAAAACATTAGTTCTGAACCTAAGCCCATGAATTCTAAAGTTGAAGTAGGAAAGGCATAATTTGTATTGGCCGCAGAAGAGACATAATATTCTTTTTGAGTAATCACTTCACCTGAATTATATGCAATAGCAAATTTACCACTTTTTTCAAATGCATTAATGGCGTCTCTTATTTCTTTAGCGGTTGAAAATCCACATTTTAAATCAGATATTTCGATGAAAATTCCTTTTATGTTTTCATCTTTCTCTGCTTTCCTAAAAGCGTTCAATATTGCAGATAATCCAATTTTACTTTCAATGCTGAATGAACCTTTGTCGAATTTAGTACTTCCTTTTTCTCCTATTTGTCCATTCAATGTTAAATGAAGAACGGTTTTATTATCAATATCTAAAGGTTTCGGTTCTAGATTTGAAAAGCCAGAAATTATTCCACTTACAATTAAAATAAAAATAAGTGTACCTATTATTGAAACGATTAAAGCAGCAACTAAGCTTGGCCAAAATATTTTCCCAAATTTGATTTTGTTCTCAGACATGTTATAAGTTTTTATGATACAAAAGTAAAAACAAACTTTTTGCTCTATATACTTTATATATGGATGGTAATTGAAGTAGTTTGAATGTCAAAATGAATAGATGAATGAATTTTAATTTCATCTATTGATATAAACCGTTCATGTAATATTTAACTTTATTAGTCTTAAAGCTAGTTGAAATTTAAATATAAATTTATATATTGTTGACATTACTCTATAAAACTAAAATAAAACTATGAAACAAATTATCACGATAATGTCGATGTTGCTATTCTCCATAGCCTTCGGTCAGCTTAAATATTCAAGAGCAAAAATTCTTACAGATTACGAAGGATTAAAACTTTTATCAAATTTGGGCATCCCTGTAGATCATGGTATTCATAAAGAGAATACATTCTTTATTAGTGATTTTTCTTCAGATGAACTTCAAAAAGCAAAAGACAATGGTTTTATCATCGAAATATTAATTGATGATGTTCAGAAATATTATGTTGAACAAAATTTAAATTCAAAATCTACAACAGAGAAAAATGTAGGGTGTTCATCTACTGGTGGAGGAGGTTCTGCTAGTTCTTTTAATCCAGCTACTCCAAGTAACTTTAATTTGGGTTCAATGGGTGGATTTTTAACATATCAAGAGTTTTTAAGTGAATTGGATGCTATGGCAAGTCAATATCCAAATTTAATTACTTCAAAATCTCCAATTAGTAGTTTTTTAACCGTAGAAAATAGACCTATTTATTGGGTTAGAATTTCTGATAATCCTACATCTGATGAGACAACTGAACCTGAGGTTTTGTATACATCTGTTCATCATGCAAGAGAACCGAATGCTATGTCTGAGGTTGTTTTTTATATGTGGTATTTATTAGAGAATTATGCAACAAATCCAGAAGTGAAGTATTTAGTAGATAATACAGAAATGTATTTTGTACCGTGTGTTAATCCTGATGGTTATGTTTACAACCAAACTACCAACCCGAATGGTGGAGGAATGCACCGAAAAAATAGACGCAATGTTGGAACATCAAATAAAGGTGTTGATTTAAATAGAAATTATTCCTATGGTTGGGGAACAACAGGTGTTAGTACAAATGTAGATGATGATACTTATCCTGGAACTGGAGCGTTTTCAGAAGTAGAAACACAAGCTATGAAATGGTTTTGTGAGAATAGAGATTTCATTTACGCTTCTAATGCACATACGTATTCAAATGATTTATTACATCCTATAGGTACTACGACAGCTGAATTTGCTGTTGATCATAATTACTTTCAGGCATATACTCAACACATGGCACAATATAATGGTTATGCTTATCTAAAAAGTTCCGATTTATATCCGGCATCAGGTGATTCTGATGATTATATGTATAAAGTAGATTTGAATGTTAAGCCACAAATTTTTTCGATGACACCAGAAGTAGGTAGTTCAAATGATGGCTTTTGGCCAGCTTCTTCAAACATTATAAACTTATGTAAAGATATGATGTTTCCTAATTTAGTTTTGTCTCATTTACCTCATAAATATGTAATTGTTAAAGATGTTGATCCTTCTATAGTTGAAACACAAACAGGAGTATTTAATCATTCAGCTTATCGATTAGGTTATGAAGATGGTCCTGTTACGGTTTCTATCGTGCCTTTGCAAGGGATTCAATCAGTTGGAGCTCCAATTGTGTATACATTAACATTACTTCAGACGCAAACAGGTACTATTTCTTATGTCTTAAATCCTACAATTCAATTTGGAGATATTGTAAAATACATTCTTAAAACAGATAATGGTTTATGGGTGAAAAATGATACGATAACTAAAACGTATGGTTCGATGACACTTCAATTTTCTGATGATGCTGCAACAAGTTCAAATTGGACAGGTGGTTGGTCTTTAACTTCATCAGATTATTATTCTGCAAGTAATTCGTTTACTGATAGTCCCGCGGGAAACTATGCGAATAATACAGATAAAATTTATACATTTTCAAATCCAATAGATTTAACTCAAGCAACAGATGCTATGGTTACTTATTATGCAAAATGGGATATTGAAACTGATTTTGATATGTGTCAATTTCAAGTATCAACTGACAATGGAGCAAGTTGGAATGCACAGTGTGGTAATTATACGGTTCAAGGAACAAGTGCAAATGGAAGTGCTCAAGCAGATTTAGAGCCTGTTTATGAAGGATTGCAAACAACATGGGTTAAGGAAGAGATAAATTTAAGTTCTTATTTAGGTCAAACTATTAAAGTTAGATTTGAACTAAAATCAGATGGAGGATTAGGAAAAGATGGTTTCTACTTTGATGATTTTCAAGTATTATATAATTTAACTCCTCCACCAAATAATGGTATAGAATCAAAATCAATTGAAATAAAAACTTTTCCAAATCCTGCAAATGGTGAAGTAACTGTTAGTTTATCAAATGTTATTGCATCCGGGAAAATTGAAGTAATTGACCAATCGGGAAAAATTGTCCTTATTAAAAAGATAGAGGAATCAACAAATAAAATTCAACTAGATACATTGCTATTGCCTCAAGGAATATATACTTTAAATGTAAATAATGTGTCTTTTTCAGCATTACCAATTAAACTAGTAATTGTTCATTAATTATATTGCATAAAAAAATGTTTTTGATGTCACTAAAACCATTTACTGACATCACGTAATTCTACTAGAAAACCCCGTATTTTTACGGGGTTTTCTATTTGTGGGTAATGGTTTAATGATTTGATATTTAATTATTTATGATTTTACTTCCATTCATGGTGATTTAAATTTTGAAAAACCATCTACATAATAGCGCTAAATTTGTTTTACAAAAGAAATTAAAATCATGTTCCTAACCACAACATTTAGAAGGCTCTTCTAATAGAAGAGCCTTTTAACATTCTGTTTTTTTTTACGTTTTATCTTTTTTTCGATATATTTGGAAATATTATGAAAAAGATTCGAATTGCTATAGCGGAAGATCAATACCTTTTTAGAAAAGGTGTAGTTTCGTTGTTGAAAGAAGAATCAAATCTAAAAGTTACTCTTGAAGTTGATAACGGTGGATCTTTGATAGCTGAACTTGAAAAGTGTAAAGACAATTTGCCTCATATTATTTTTATGGATGTTAGAATGCCCGTTATTGATGGGATAGAAGCAACAAAAATAATTGTAAAAAAATATCCATCGATCAAAATAATAGCTTTGACAATGTTTAATTCAGATGAGCATATTTTAAAAATGCATAGAATCGGTGCGCATGGATTTTTAACGAAAGATTCTGTTGTTGATGATTTGTTGGATGCAGTAGATATGGTTTTGAATAAAGGTGTTTATTATAATGAGCACACGACCAAAGTACTATTAGAAAATGCAGATAAAATATTAAAATCTACGAATATTGATGGAGTTTTAAATCAACTTTCTCCTAGAGAATTAGATGTTGTTAGACTTATTTGTTTAGAAAAGACAAATAATGAAATTGCAACTGAATTAGGTTTAAGCATTCGAACTATTGAATGGCATAAAAAAAATATTTTCGGGAAATTAAAAATTAAATCAACAATTGGATTAATGAAATTTGCACTTGAAAATGGTTTAATATGAATTTTAGAATCTTAATTAAAATTAACTTACAATGAAAAATATACTATTCATTATTTTTTTAATTAGTATTCCTAATGTTTTTGCTCAAACAAAACAACAACCAAAATTAGTCGTTGGGATTGTAATTGATCAGATGTGTTACGAATATTTATACCGTTATCAACAAAAATTTTCAGATAAAGGTTTCGTAAAATTAATGACAAAAGGTACTCACTGCCGAAATACTCAATATAATTATGTACCAACTTTTACTGGTCCTGGGCATGCATCTATTTATACTGGTACAACACCAAGTAATCATGGAATTGTTGCAAATGATTGGTATGATAGAAATACGGGAAAATCTATCAATTGTGTTGATGATTCAACTGTAATAGGAATAGGGACTGATTCTGAAGAAGGTAAATGTTCACCTATAAATTTAAAATCAAATACAATTACAGATCAATTAAGATTAACATACCCAGACGCAAAAGTTATTTCAATGTCTATTAAAGATAGAGGAGCAATTTTACCTGGTGGACATTTGTCAAATGGATCCTATTGGTTTGATTATTCACAAGGTAAATTTGTGACAAGTTCATTTTACAAACAGCAATTACCATTTTGGGTTCAGTCGTTCAATGATAAAAACTATCCAAAAAATTGTTTAACTAAAACGTGGAATACTTATTATGATATTTCAACTTATCAAGAAAGTGGGCCAGACAATTCTATCTATGAAGAATTAGTATCAAATAAGAAAACGCCAACTTTTCCATATAACTTAAATGAATTATCTGCGGGTAAAAATAGTTATGACCTATTTACTTTTACGCCTTTTGCAAATACATATTTAACAGATTTTGCAATTGAATCAATCTATAATGAAATGTTAGGACAAGACAGTCAATCAGACTTTTTGTGTATCAGTTATTCAACACCTGATATTTCAGGGCACATGTTTGGACCATACTCAGTTGAATTAGAAGATATTTACATTCGATTAGATTTAGAAATTGCCCGATTAATAGCAGAACTTGAGAAAAAAATAGGAAAAGATAATTTTGTTTTATTTTTAACGGCTGATCATGCAGTTGTTCCAGTACCTCAATATTTAGTTGATCATAAATTACCAGGTGGTTATCTATATAAAGAGCCCAAAATGTTAGAGTTAATAGATCAAGTTAAAGAACATTTTGGCGCAGATTTAATATTAAATTCAATGAACAATAATATTTATTTGGATCAAGAAACGATGGCAAGTTTATCAATCGATTCTAAGATAGCAGAAAAATTTATTGCTGGAGAATTAAGAAAATGGGAAGAAGTTAAGGCTGTTTTTACTACTGATGATTTTATGTCTAATTCAAATGGTAGTAATTGGTCAGATATGGTTAGATTGGGGTTTCATTCTAAAGAAAGCGGTGAAATTATATATATTCTTGAACCAGGTTACCTACCAAAATCGAAAGATACTGATGAAAGTAGAAAAGGAACCAGTCACGGTTCTGCTTTTAATTATGATTCGCATGTTCCTCTCATTTGGTACGGAAAAAATATTAAAAGACAAGATGTTTTTAGAAAGGTAAATATCATCGATATTACTGCAACGTTAACTCATATTTTGAATCTGCAAAAACCTAATGCAACAACGGGTGAGCCTATTTTAGAAATTTTGAATAAATAATAAAATTAAGGACATTGTAAGTTGTCTTTTTTTATTTGTAAATTAATTTTTAGACAAGACTAAAAATTAATTGTATTTTTGATTAAAATTATTTTTATGCTTACTCAAAGTGAAGAGAATTATTTAAAAGCTATTTTTTCTTTGTCAGAACACTATTCTGAAATTGTCTCAACAAATTTATTAGCAGAAAAAATGAAGACAAAACCATCTTCAGTGACAGATATGCTGAGAAAATTAGCTGATAAGTCTTTGGTTTCATATTTAAAATATCAAGGATGTGAATTGACTGAAAAAGGTAAAGAAAGTGCACTTCAGATCATTCGGAAACATCGATTATGGGAAGTTTTTTTAGTTGAAAAATTAAATTTTGGTTGGGAAGAAGTACATGATATAGCTGAACAATTAGAGCATATTAAATCTTCAAAATTAACAGATAGACTGGATGAATTTTTACATTTCCCAAAGGTTGATCCACATGGCGATCCGATTCCAGATTGCAATGGTAAATATTCTAACGATCAAAAAAATAAAAAATTATCTTCTTTATCCCTCAATGATGAGGTGATGATAACAGGAGTTGAAGATGGCTCTGCTGAATTTTTTCAGTTTTTGAAACATTGTAAAATCGAATTAGGAACGAAAGTCAAGATTGTTGCTAAATACAATTTCGATCAATCAGTATTGATTTTCATAAATGAACAAGAAATAGTATTATCTGAATTAGTATCTCAAAAAATTTATGTCCAATGATGATAAGGACTTTTTTGTTTATGTTTTTGATTTCCATTTCGGTATTAAGTTGTAAATGGCATCCTAAAAAAACGGCAAATTCAAAATATATCGTTTGTACAACGACAATTATTGGAGATATTGTTAAACAATTAGTAGGCAATAGATATAAAGTTAAAACATTAATGGGGGCAGGAGTAGATCCTCATATTTATGAAGCAAAGCCTTCAGATGTTCGAGCATTAGGAAATGCAAGTGTAATTATCTTAAATGGGTTACATTTGGAAGGAAAAATGTCTGATTTATTTCATCGATTAAAAAAAGAAAAAACAGTGATTGAATTCTCAAATGGAATAGAACCTTCAAAATTAATACGTTTGACTTCGCACACATTTGATCCACATGTTTGGTTTGATGTAGAATTATGGTATCAAGGAATTATTCATTGTAAAAAGCAATTACAAAAAGAATTCCCTAAAGACTCTACTTTTTTTGAAGAGAATTATTTAAAATTAAAATTGATTCTTGAAAGTTTGCAAAAAGAAGTTCTTTCGAATATAAACAAATTAGATCGTTCAAAACGAATATTAATCACCTCACATGATGCCTTTCATTATTTTGGAAAAGCGTATAATGTGAAAGTAAAAGCGTTACAAGGAGTCTCAACTGTAACCGAGCCAGGTATGAGGAATGTATCAAATTTAGTGGACTATTTGGTGGGAGAAAAAATCCCTGCCGTTTTTATTGAAAGTAGTGTTTCTCCAAAAGCAATAAACGCTGTTATTGAAGCATGTAAAGAAAGAGGTCATAATCTAAAAATAGGAGGTATGTTATATTCCGATGCGTTAGGAGGTGATCATTCAAATGCTGACACGTATGTTAAAATGATTAGAAAGAATACCTATACATTTTGTAAATCAATGAATTAATAAAAGATGGAAAATAGCAGTATTGAAGTTCATAATTTGTCAGTTAGTTACCAAAATGTACCTGTTTTATGGGATATAGACTTTTCTTTACCGAAGGGTCAGATTGTTGGAATTATTGGTCCGAATGGGTCTGGAAAGTCGACCTTATTAAAAGCAATAATGGGGTTGATTCCTTTAGCTAGCGGAAACGTAAAAGTTTTGAATAAAAATCTTTCATTAGTGAGAGATCAGTTAGCATATGTTCCGCAACGAGAAACAGTAGATTGGAATTTCCCAGCATCTGTAGAAGATGTTGTTTTAATGGGAAGGTACAAAAAAGGGAATTTATTTCGAAGATTAACGAAAATAGATAAAGTGATTGCACAGGAATCTATTGAAAAAGTAAAACTTGAAAAATATAAAGAAAGGCAAATTTCTCAATTGTCAGGCGGTCAGCAACAACGTGTATTTATAGCTCGTGCGTTAGCCCAAGGAGCATCAATCTATATTATGGATGAGCCATTTGTAGGTGTTGATATGGCCACAGAAAAGACAATTTTAGATTTGTTAATTCAAATGAAAGAAGAAGGCAAGACAATAATTATTGTTCATCATGATATTCAAACGGTTTCCAATTATTTTGATTACATAGTGATGTTAAATACTAGATTAATTGCCTATGGTCCTACTGATGAAGTATTAACAGAGGAAAACTTACAAGCAACTTATGGTGGTCAGTTGAATATTATTTCAAAAATTCAATCAATCATCAAAGAAAAAGAATTTCCATTGAGAGAAAAAGGATTTGAAGATAAATGAAAGATACAATAATTTATTTTTTTACCGACAGTGTAGCGCTTAAAGTACTCATTGGAATTACAATAATTAGCGCAACAAGTGGAATCGTTGGTACATTTTCTTTTTTAAGAAAGAAAACACTTGTCGGAGATGCAATTGCGCACTCTCTTTTTCCTGGTATTTGTCTTGGTTTTATTTTTTCGGGTACAAAAGATCCGTTTTATTTAATGTTAGGAGCTCTTATTACAGGTTGGTTATCCGTATGGTTAATTGATTTATTAGCAGCTAAATCTAAATTAAGTTCGGACACTTCAATTGCATTTGTTTCTACTTTCTTTTTTGCTTTAGGCGCCGTTTTACTTTCTTATATTTCAGGTTCAACCAATGGAAATCAATCGGGATTAAAAGATTTTTTATTTGGAAAAGCTGCAACAATGACCAATGAGGATATTAATGTATTTGTATTTTTATCGCTAATCATTGTACTTGTCGTTATTTTATTTTTTAAATATTTTCAATTAATTTCTTTTAATAAAGAGTTTGCAAAATCGATTGGAATTAAAGTGAACTTGATTGAGTTTTTATTATCTACAATTACAGTTCTAACAGTTGCAATTGGAATTCAATCTGTTGGAGTTGTTTTAACGTCTGCCTTATTAATAGCTCCTGCTGCTGCAGCTAGGTATTGGACAAACAATTTACCCAAAATGTTGTTTTACTCAGCTTTAATTGGTGTCCTATCAGGTGTATTAGGTGTTTTTATTTCTTCAACCAAAGAAAATATGCCTACAGGTCCATGGATTGTATTTATACTTTTTTTCTTCACCTTATTGACTTTACTTTTTTCATCTAATAAGGGATGGTTTTCGATGGTTAGAAAGCAACGGTTAAATCGACAGAAAATGGCTGAAGAAAATGTTTTAAAAGTATTTTTTCAATTAGCAGAATTAGGTATTGAAAATGTGACTTATTCTGAGTTTTTGAATAAAAGGCAAATGGATACCAAAGAATTAACGAATACAATTGCTTCATTAATAAAAAAAGGATTTGTAAATAATGACTTTCAACTATATAAATTATCAGATAAAGGTGAAGTTGAAGCGGCCAGAATAGTTCGTTTTCATAGATTATGGGAATTGTATTTAACAAAACGATTAAATTTTAAAGAAGATCATATTCATGGAACTGCAGAAACGATTGAGCACCTAATAACACCTGAAATTGAAAAGGAGCTATTGAAGGAATTAAAATTTCCAACTGCAGACCCACATAATAAAAATATACCTTATTGATATGGAATTAAATGATTTTCTAACATTATTAACAGCCATTACAATAGCAGTTTCATGTTCGTTATTGGGCTGTTTCTTAGTCTTGAGAAAGACAGTAATGGTAGGCGATGCAATTTCACATAGTGTACTGCCAGGAATCGCAATAGCCTATCTTTTAAGTTCTAGTTTTAATTCTGTTTTTATGTTGATAGGAGCAGCCATTTTTGGAGTGTTTACAACTCTAATAATTGACTTTTTCCATAAAAAATTAAAACTACAAGAAGATGCTTCGATTGGAATTACGTTTACCTGGCTTTTTGCAATTGGAGTAATAATCATTACACTTTTTACAGATTCAAATACGGATTTAGATCAAGATTGTGTTTTATTTGGTGAATTGAGTTCAACGTTTTTAGATAAAATTATAGTAGGAGATTTTTTAATGGGGACACGAAGTTTTTGGATGATTTTTCCAGTCTTTTTAATTATTGTTGTTTTCATACTTTTTGGTTATAAAGGTCTTTCAATTATTTCATTTAACGAAGATTACGCAAAATCTTTGGGTATTAATGTTGGATTTATTAATTTGATATTTATGAGTCTTGTAAGTATTACGACTGTCATGAGTTTTGAAAGTGTAGGTGCAATTTTAGTTGTGGGTCTTTTGGTGATTCCTCCAGCAACAGCCTATTTAATGACAAATAATTTAAAACGAATGTTGATTATTTCTTGTTTTTTAGCAATTTTCTCTTGTATAATTGGGTTTTATGTATCTATTTTAATTGATGTAACAGCTAGTTCCATGATTGTTGTTGTTTCAGGATGTGTTTTTTTATTTACTTTTAGTGCTTTTAATATTAAAAAAATGTTAAATATTTAAAAATTATTTTACTTAATATGCTGTTATTTAGCTGTTTGATTTTCTTTAATTGAAAATGTTTTAATATTTTGAAAAATAAATTTGGATGGTAACTTTAAATGTTCGTATATTTGTCTCATACAATTTCATAGTTGTAGTTTAGGTTTTATAGTTTTAGCAAGGTTTAGCGAGAAGAGGAACAAGTTTCATTAGAATTTGTTCCTCTTTTTGTTTTTATGCATATTTAGATTATGAGTAAAATATTAATTATTTCTGGAGGCAGTAGAGGAATAGGTGAAGGAATAGTAAATGCCTATGTAGAGAAAGGATGGGATGTATTTTCACTTTCTAGATCCATTAATGATAATTTGAAAGGTATTAATCAAATTGTAGTTGACTTATGTGAAGGAAATAAGTTAGAACAAATTATTCAAACTGTTTTTGAAAAAATTGAATATAATACTGTTGAGGACATTACATTAATTAATAATGCAGGAAGTTTAGGTGAAGTTAATCGTATAGAAAATATTCCAGAATTTGATATACAAGCGACCTTTCTATTAAATACAATTGTCCCGATTCAACTTTCGAGATTATTTATTCAAAAAACTAAGGATTGGAAAGCTAGAAAATCAATTATTAATATTTCATCTGGAGCCGCAGTTTCTCCAAAATATGGTTGGTCAATCTATTGTTCGTCTAAAGCAGCAGTTGATTTATTTACTCAATCTGTAGCGTTAGAGCAAAATGAACTGAATAATGGAGTGAGTTTGAAAGTTGTTTACCCAGGAATTGTTGACACAGAAATGCAAGAGAAAATTAGAAGTCAATCAAAAGATTCTTTCATTGAAGTTGATAAATTCATTGATTTTAAGACTGATAATAAACTAAATGACAAATTTACAGTTGGAAAAGAAGTTTATAAAATTGAACAAGATGTTTCTATTCAAAATGGGGCGATAATTCGAATTCAAGATAATCGTTAAGTTAATTTTCAACAAAATATAGCTGAAAAATATAATTCAATTATTTTGAGTTTTGAGATTATCAAAAGCTTATTTTTAACACAATAAATTCAAAACAAGCAACGATGGACGATTTAAAAGCACAAATAGCAGAATTAAAAACACAATTAACTGGCGACTTATTCCAAGATTTAGAGATACAACAAAAGATTTATGAATTAAAAAAACAATTAAATCCAGAAATTGTTGATCATCCTGAATTAGATGAAGATGATGAATGTTTATCTTGTGGAAGTTAATATTATTAAAGTAGTTTTAAATATTAGTTCAAAAAAAAAGAGCTGCCAAATTGACAACTCTTTCATTTTTCAGTAGTGATAGAATATTACATCCACTTAGCAGAGAACTTATTATATTCAGCTCTTAATTCTGTAAAGTTTTTTTCAAATGTTTCTACTAAATCTCTATGTTCAGATTGATCGCCAACTTTTCTGTGATCTACTGCAACTGGATTAGCTTTAACTTCATTTTGTAATTCTACTTCATCTAAAGAGATGATATGTGCAATTTCATCAATGTTATTTCTTTGAATAATAAATTGATTTTGAAATTTTTCTACTTCGGCAAGAACTTCTGCACCATTATTTTTTGATGCAATCTCTTCTAAACGTGTATTAAAGATCTTAATGTCATCTTTGTAAAAATTCAATTTACTAATCCATTCTGCATGCTCTTGGTGTACATCGTAAAGTGCTTCTTGTTTGCTCATATTTTATTAATTAATCGTTTAACTTTATATAACAAATATCAATCATTCAATTCAAAAAAAACATGATGTATATTAGCTAAACAACTGATTTATCATATGAAAATAGCTTTAAACAAATATAAAGATGCTATTTTAAAGTTTGATTTTTTCAAAACCATTCGATTTGGCTTTACTTTCAATACTTTTATTGATTGAAGATCCAAAATCATCAATTGATGTGGAGTTAGCGACTTTAAGTTTTTCCTTTTCGATGTATTCGTTTCGCTCTACTGCAAGCTTATTTATTTTTTCTTGATATTTTTCTCTTTCAAGGACTTTTTGCTCAATCATTTTTTTCTTTTCTTCATCAGATTTACCTTTAAATTCATCTGGTAACTCTTCTTCTTTCATTTCTGAAATATCTTTACCATCTAATTGAACTGCGTCAACTAAGTCCCAAGATGCATTATTGTAGGATTTCTTTGATTTTACAATTGTTCGCTCAACTAAAATAGATGGAGCGGCAGAAGCAGCATTTTCATCTTGTTTGGACTGATTCATTTTTTTGTCGTTTCCCTTACTACCATAACCAATGTAGGTTTTATTTAATGAATCATTGTAACTATTAATTTCAGCATCATACGGTGTTGCTATCTGTTGAATTTTTTGGTCTGAATCAATTGCGAAATAATCACCATTTCCTTCTTGAGCTCCATCAAACCAAAATTCAGTTTTACCTTGATTATAAGGTCCACAATAAATAGTATTTACATAGATTGACTTTTCTTTTGCATTTTTCATTACCCTTTTATAGTCGATTGGTCCTTGGTTGAATGGTTCGTTTCCTGCAATGTAAATCATTTTTAAATCAGAAGGATTTTTAGACCAGTTCAATTCATTTAAGGATTCCAAAATTACTGCTCCACAATATTCTTCACCACCATTTGTTTTGATTCCAAATAAGTTTTGAGAAATTAAATCTAAATCACTTGTTAAAGGAACGAGTTGTTTAA
>CANGHX010000038.1 GCA_947453715.1 Flavobacteriales bacterium
AAAATTAAAAGATTGAGGAGCTGCTACATTTCCACATAAATCTGAAACAGAACCTGCTCCTGCAACTAACGAAAAAGTATAATTTCCAGAAACAGTTAATGGTGGACTAAAAGAAACAGTGTAAGTATTTTCCATTGTTCCTCCGATAGAGCATCCTGTTCCAGAAATATTGGTTACAGAATGGTTACCATCTGGTCCAACTAACGTAAAATCTGCAACAGAAACCGTTGAACATAACACATTTTCTGAAAAAGTGGCAGAAATACCACTTGCACCACAACTCATAGAAGATACGGATTGAAATACTGGAGCAACGTTATCAAAAATAGTAGCTGTAGATGCACTAAAATCTAAGGTATAGCCATTACTTAAAGTTGAATATTGACTAACATTAATCATATACGTTTGACCGGCTGTTACAGGAATAACAGGGTTATTTTGATAGCCAGACAAACCATTTGGCCCTGTTGGTCCTGAAGAAGGCGAAAAATTACAACTGACTTGTAAAGCCGCATTATTATTAATATCAGAACAATTCGCATTTGTTAAATTGTAAACAGCCCAATCGTAATCATTTGTAGTAACCGTTGGTGAAATTGTAAAACTTAAATTTCCTGAAGTAATAACATTAAATGTATACCAAACATCATTTTTTTCACCTGATGATAAACAACCTAATGCACCATTTATTTCATTATTAAAATTTCCAACACCAGCATATGCTGTTGTGGTTGTATATACATTTTGACACAATGGTATTGCCCCTAAGCAATCTTGATTATTTGGCGTTGCTGAAGTAACACACGTTGAAAACGATAACGTATTTGCAGGATAAAGAGAACTACTTGGATAAATTCTATAATAATACGTTTGACCAGGTATTAAATTATCTAGAGTTGAAAAACTTGTAGTTAAAGGGTTTAGAACTCCACAATAAATTGACGTCAAATTATTACAAGTCCCTAAATAAACTTGTAAATTAACATTCGAACTATTATTCAGTGTTGCAGTGATATTTTGATATGGATTAGTTGCAACAAAACTAAACCAAACATCATAGACTAAAGTTGCCGTTCCACATCCTGAAGCTAAAGATTGAGTTGCTCCATAAATTAAACCAGTTGTTGGATTACATGATGAACCAACAGTAATATTCATTGAGTTAATACATTCATCATTCGATGGTGGAGTGGGAGCATTTGTCACACATGTTGTAAACGAAGCGTTCGTTGCAGTTGGTAGTAATGAACCAAACTGATAAACTCTATAAAAATAGATTTGTCCAACTGTTAAACCAGAAAACATAGCATTTCCTGAAATTCCTGAAGGATATGAATTATTATTACATGAAATAGAAGTTAAACTTCCACATGTTCCAGAAAATAATTCAACAACGGGGTCAAAACCAGCAACTGGAGTAACCGATATTAATTGACTAGTCCATGTAGCTACAAATGAAAACCATACATCATCATTCGCAGTACCTAAACAACCTACCTGAGATTGAGTGGCTCCATATACTGTTCCTGAAACAGAAGTACAATTCACTCCTGAAGTAACTGTAATTGAACCAGCACAGTTATCATTTATTGGCGGTGGTGGTGCATTATAAACACACGTTGTAAATGGAGAATTAGTCGTATTAGGTAAAGTTGAAGAAAAACCATATACACGGTAATAATAAGTCTGACCAATAGTTAAACCATTATATTGGCCTGTACCCGATATTCCATTTGGAAAAGAGGCATCATCACATACAATTGAAGTTAAAGAACCCGGTGTACCCGAAAACAATTCTACAACTGGATCTATACTAGTTCCTGGATTTACTGTTATTAAAACAGATGATTGAGTTGCAACAAATGAAAACCATACATCATCATTCGCATTTCCAGTACATCCTGCTAAAGTTTGGGTTGCACCTAAAAATGTTGAAGATACAGTTGTACAAGTTGCACCACAAGTTAAAGTTGTTGCAGTTGCGGGATTATCATTTAAAGGAGAACTAAAAGTTGTTGCGCAAATTGAAAAAGTCCCAGAACCGCCACCGTATTTCCAAAAACGAACATATAATGTTGATCCAGGTGTTAATCCAGTTGCAGCAAGTAACGGCATTAATCCATTTGGAGATGAATCATCATCGCAAGAAAGCAAGGTTAATGCTGAGCAAGTTGCACCAGTATAAAAAGCTATACCTCCATCAGTAATTGTTCCTGTTTGAGTATCCACTTGCACATTTCCAGATGCAGGCACTACAATTGTAAACCAAACATCATTATTAGAATAACTACTACATCCTGGTGCTGTAATTCCAGCTGATGCTGTAGCACCATTGTTATCTTGAGCAGAATACGTACATGTTGTACTTGTTGTTAATGGTGTTGCTGTACATGGATCATCTCCAGCAGCCATTGAAAATGAGATCGAAAATAAGAGCGTAAAGATGATTTTTACAAAATTATTAATAGCAGATTTCATATGTTCTAGTTTATTTTTGAATACTTTATGAACAAAAGTAACGGCGAAAATTCCGTAATAAAAACTGTAATATATAAGTGTAGAAATTTTATTTATAAGTGTAGAAATTCTTATAGAATTATATATAAATCTTTAAGAATCAATCAAAACAAAAAGGTGGTTTCGAATACTTCAAAACCACCTTTTAATCACCCAACAACAGATGAATATCTATAAATCATTCCTTATTTTTTCCCCATCGAAATAATCAAAAATTCAGTTCTTCTGTTTTTTGCATGGTCTTCTTCTGGACAAGTTGATTTCACTTTTCCTTCACATGGGCAATTCACTTTCAATTTAGATTCTCCATATCCCTTTCCATAAATTCTTTTTGGATTGGTAATGCTTTTTTGAATATAAGCAACAGCCGTATTTGCTCTTTTTTGAGACAAATCTTTGTTGAATTTTACAGCTGATTTACAATCTGTATGAGAACCTAACTCAACAACCATCGCTGGGTTTTCATTCATAATCTTAATGATTTTATCCAACTCTAACGTTGCTTCTTTGTTCAAATCCCATTTTCCTGAATTATAGTAAATAGGTTTTAAATCTATTAGTGTTGCAATGTCATTACCTACTTTTAATACTGGTTCTGTCAAAGTTGCTTTCAACTCGATTGATTTTCCTTTGCTATCAGTAACCAATACTGTATAATCTCCTTTTGGAACATTTGTTAAGTCTTCTGTTGAATTCCCAGTATTCCATTTGTAAGTATACGGTGCAACTCCACCTTTGATAGTAATGTCAATTTTACCATCTTTTCCTTTTATCATAGTTACATTTTTTGAAACTAATGTCCCTGATAATGGATCTGGAAAAAGAATTTTAGAAGTATAAATATCACTATTTACACCATCTCTATTACTTGCTAAAAAGAGATTCGTTTCGTTGTAACTGAAATACGCATCAAACTTTGGAGAGTTTATTTTGTTTCCCAAGTTTACTGGTGCTGACCAATTGGTATAACTCTCATCTTGTCTAACACTGTAAAACACATCTGCATCGCCTAAACCTCCTAAGCCATTACTTGAGAAAAATAAAGTATCTGAGTTTTTAGATAAAAATGGAGAGATTTCAAATCCACTTGTGTTGATCTGTTTACCCATGTGAACGGCTTGTTGCCAAACCCCATTCATTTTTTTAGAAACATATAAATCTTCTTCTCCTAAAGTTGTTGTCCCTTTGTATGAAATAATCAATACATCTTCTTTACTGTTCATGTGAAAGCCATAAGCATCTCCATCAATGTCTAAATTTGGAATAGCTAGATGGCTTGGTTTTGACCATGATCCATTTTTTCCAGTAGCTACTGCACATCCTTTTTTCTGATCTTTCTTTCCTTCGTAAGCATCTATTAAATAGATAGCTGTTCCACTTTTATTGATTCCAAAAACGCCATTGTTGTATTTACTATTCAATGAAGTGAGTGGAGAACAACTGGTGTACATTCCATTTTTATCTTTTGTGCTAAACCAAATATCTTGATCATTTACACCTCCTGTATTTTCAGGAGAAAAAGATCGTGTAAAAAACAAGGTGGAGCTATCCGATGAAAAAATTGGCAAAATTTCATCAAATTCTGTATTTACAGTTCCACCTAGTTTTGTTGGTGTCGTAACATCCCAAAATTGGGAAAAGCTAATATAACTTGTTAAAACAAATAGCTTTATTATGAATATATTTTTCATTTTGTATTTTTAATTGTATTGAAAATGTTGTTTCCTCCTTTGAAAAGCTTGTCCCGAATAATATCGAGAAGGATTAAATAGGATGATAATTTTGTTTTAATATAAATTACAATTGTCACCTCCCTTAATCCCTCCTCAAGGAGGGAAATGATATATTAACGCAACATGATACCTAAAACCAATTCATGTCCTCCTGAGGCTACTGAATTGAATCTTGAAACTGAGAAATCATAAGAGTAACCTAATTTAAATCGGTTGCTGATGTTCATACCTAACATTCCAATCACTGCATCTTTATTACGATAAGACAATCCACACCATAACCATTCTTTGAATTCCAATTGCATAGATACAGCTGTAGACATTGGTGATGGACTCATGTATTGAACCAAAAACGATGGAGTTAAAGTTAAATTCGAATTCAATTTCAACTTATACCCTCCTGTGATGTTTGTATGAATTTTTGTATCAAAATTGATAACACCACTTCCAAAAGCAATCATGTCTTTTGTTAAGTTTTCAGCAGATAGACCTAAAAAGAATTTATTAGAATACAAATACAATCCTGAACCAATGTTAATCAAATTTCTATTCAAATTCGTATTGGTAAACTCTTGATAAACTTGATCTGTTCCTTGGTTTAAAGCAACTGCTTTATTTCTATTAAAACTATTGTTATTGTAACCTAATTTTGCTCCAAAAGATAAGTTGACACTTTTACTCATCGGAATATGAATCGCATACGTTCCAGACAAATTCAATTTGCTAAAAGCACCGTATTGATCTGTTACTAATTGACCTCCGATTGCTTGTTTAAATTTTCCTGTTTTAATATCTGGGTTTTTAACTGGACCTGAACCTGTTCTTAAACTTGGGTTATAAATCACTTTTTCTTTGCCGATAACCTTTGTAAAAGAAGCGTAACTTGTGATAGGTGCGTTCTCAAAACCAACCCATTGCATTCTTCCACTTAAAGTAATATCTGTAAAATTGTAAATACCCGCTGATCCTGGATTGATCATAAATTGATTTCTCAGATACTGACTGTATTGAGGCATTTGTTGTCCAAATGCCCCGTTTATACTTATGATTGTAAATACTCCTAAGAATATTGTTTTTATACTTTTCATCTAACTTATTTTTTTAGAATTGATATCGTTCCTTTTTTGATTTCATTTGAATCATTGTTGTATTCAATAATGAAGTAATAAGAACCAACTGGTAATTCTTTGTCTCCAATTTTCCCATTCCAAGGTGCTGATTCATAGTCTCCTTTTGAAGATTGATATAGTTTCTCTCCCCAACGATTAAATACAGTTACTTGATTAGTTGGATAAGAAGCATCGATGTTGTCTAAAATCCATACATCATCATTTCCATCGTTATTTGGAGTAATGGCAGTTGGAATAAACACTTCACAATTTTCCACTGTTACAGTAATCTCAGAAGAATCACTTGTACATCCATCAACCGTTGTTGATGTGACATAGTAAGTTGCAGTTGTATTTAATGGAATAAATACTGAACTTGAACTAATTGTATCTGTTAACGCTTGATCTCCATACCAAGTGTAATTTCCATTAGACAATGAAGGTAAAGTGATTGAAGCAATCTGTTTTCCATTACAATACGTTAAATTAGAACCAACAACAGGTGCCGCTGGAATTACAGAAACGGTCATTGCACCTGATATTAAACTTGTATCAGATCCACATGTGCTTGACGCGACACAGTAATAATAAACAGTTCCAATAGTAGCTGAACTTGGTATCAATGAATCATTGTTTGCTCCAGAAATTAACGTCCCTCCTACAGTTGATACAGAAGCATTACTATACCATTGGTAAGCTGCAGAATTGATATTAGCGTTTACAGTTATTGGTGTAAATGATGCTCCATCACATATTAATTCACTACTTGTGACTTGTGAAATAATAGATAAATTATCAACTACAATTTGTGCTTCTGAGATCGTTGTAGTATCTGACCCACAATCTCCTGAAACTACACAATAATAATATACTGTTCCATTTGAAGAAGATAAAGGTGTAAAAGAACTATTTATAGCTCCAGAAATTAAAATTCCTCCTGTTGTTAAAGGTGTTGAATTGCTATACCATTGGTAAGTCAATCCTGTGCCTTCTGCTAAAATATTCAATGCAGTAAAACTTGAACCTAAACACACTGTTTGAGTTGCTGTACTTTGTGATGAAATTGCCGTTGTTGGATTAACAACCATCAATCCTGAAATTAAACTTGTATCAGATCCACACGTTCCAGCAACAACACAGTAATAGAACAATGAATCAATTCCTGTTGTACTAGGTGTATACGTTGAAGCAGTAGCTCCAGAAATTAATATTCCACCAACAGTTAAATTTGTTGCACTACTATACCATTGATAACTAAGATTCACTCCATTTGCAACCACATTCATTGGATTAAATGTTGAACCAGAACAGATTATTTGGCCTGAAGTACTTTGAGAAAGGATAGAAGTAATCGGATTTACAATTATAGCCTCTGAAATAGAAGTTGTATCAGAACCACATGTTCCTGAAACTACACAATAATAGTAAGATGTATCAACTACAGATGAACTTGGAGAATAAGCACTAGTTGTTGCTCCTGTAATTAAAGTTCCACCAGCGTTTACGTTCGTTGTATTGCTATACCATTGATAAGTCAATCCTGTTCCATTTGAGTTAAAACTCATTGGAGAAAATGAATTATTTAGACAAGTAACTTGATTTGCTGTACTTTGACTTGAAATAGTTGTCAAAGGATTAACAATCATTGCTCCTGAAACAGGACTTGTAACTGTTCCACATGTTCCAGTAACAACACAATAATAATATTTAGTCCCTACAACTGATGAACTTGGTATGTACGAACTATTTGTTTCACCTGCAATTAATGTTCCTCCTGTATTTGAATTAGTTGTATTACTATACCATTGATAAGTTAAATTAGTTCCCGAAGCTACAACACTCAAAGGACTGAAAGCAATACCTGAACAAACAACTTGTGTTGGAATTGCAGGTGATGTAATTTGAGTCATTGGATTTACAGTAATTGCAAGAGTTGCAGTATCGGTACAATTAGTTGTGTGTAATACCAATGTTACATTGTAATTTCCAGTAGCAGCATATGTATGAGCTGGAGCACTTGTCGTATTTAAAGACGAGGCATCACCAAAATTCCAAGAATATGTAGGTGTTACAGCATTTGTTGTTGCAGAAAAATTAAATGCATTTCCTGTTAAACATTGCGCCGATTGAGGTAAAATTGTTGTTACTAAATCAACTGGTTGTGTTACAACAGTAGAAGCCGTATCGATGCATCCATTGGCATCACTTAAAACAATTGTATAAGTTCCAGCATATGCATTATTCACCGACTGAGTAGTTGCATTTTGATTTGCCGTTGAAAACCAATTATAGGTATAAGGAGCAGTTCCTCCCGTTGGCGTGCATGTTACATGACCAGTATTTCCACCATAACACAATGCATTCTGAGTTGTTGAAGCTGTTACATTATATGGATTTGCGCTATAATTAATATTTAAGGTTTGGGCAGGAGCAACATTACCACATAAATCGGTAGCTGTTCCAGAACCTGCTACTAAATTTAAAGTATAACTTCCAATTGCCGTAATTGCAGGAGACAATGTTAATACAAAGTTGTTGTCCATTGAACCCCCAGCTGAACAACCAACGCTATAAACTGAAGAAACAGTATGGACACCATCTGGACCTGAAACGGTAAAATCTGAAGCTGAAACATTCGAACAAATTACATTTTCTGAAAAAGTAACAGCTAATTCTCCTTTACATGTAACAGTTGCAGTATCCATAAAAGGTGCTACATTATCAAAAATAGTTGCCAATGAACCACTAAAATCAATTGTATAACCTGCATTTGAAGGAGAATATTGGCTCACGTTGACCATAAATGTTTGACCAGCAACAACATTAATAACAGGGCTATTTTGATATCCTGTCAACCCATTTGGTCCAGTAACTCCTGGAATACCTGAATAATTACAAGCCACTTGAAGTGATGCATCATCATTGATATCAGAACAACTTGCATTTGTTAAATTATACACCGCCCAATCATAATCGTCTGTTAAGTTTAAAGGCGTGATAGAAAAATTTAATGTTCCGGAATTAATAACCGTAAACGTATACCACACATCATTTTTTTCACCTGATGCTAAACAACCTAAACTTGGATTAAGTTCATTATTATAACTTCCAAAACTTGAATAAGCTGTTGTTGTGGAATAAACATTGTTACACAATGGTATTGCATTGATACAATCTTGATTGGTTGGTGCAGCAGGAGTTGAAACACATGTTGATATGGTTAAATTTGATGCTGGATATGAATTTGAACTTGGAAATAATCTATAATAATAAGTTTCCCCAGGTACTAATTCATCTATTGTCGCAAAAGTAGTTGTAGATGTCAATAATCCACAATAGATAGATGTCAAATTATTACATGAAAAACCACTAAATACTTGTAATCTTACATTACCACTATTACTCAAAGTAGCTGTAATATTTTGATAACTATTTGTTGCTACAAACTTAAACCATACATCGTAAACACTTGTCAAGGAACCACATGAAGAAACTGAATTTGATGGAGTCGCTCCATAAACTATAACTGTTGAAGAAATACAAGTTGCATTACTTGTCACTAATGTTGCATTTGAACAATCATCATTTGTTGGTGCTATTGGTGGATTAATAACACATGTAGTAAATGATGAATTTGATAAAGTAGGTAAATAAGAGGATGCTTGATAAACCCTATAATAATACGTTTGCCCAATTGTTAAACCACTAAAATATCCGGTACCTCCAGCTCCGCTTGGAAAAGATCCATCGTCACATTTGATTGAAGTTAATGTTCCTGGTGTTCCAGAAAATAATTGAACAACTGGATCAAAGCCAGAAACGGGTGTTACTGTTATTAATTGAGTCGTTACAGTTGCCACAAAACTAAACCAAACATCATCATTTGCATTTCCAGTACAACCTGCTTGTGATTGAGTTGCTCCAAAAACGGAACTAGAAACTGAAGTACAAGTCACACCAGCAATGACAGGTAAAGCATTGTTTGCCTCATTGTTTGCAGGAACAGTAAAAGAAGTTGCACAAATTGAAAAAGTACCTGTACCACCCGCATATTTCCAAAAACGAATGTATAAAGTTGATCCCGGAACTAAACCCGAAGCGTAATTCATCGGCATTGAACCATTTGAAGATGATTCATCATCACATGAAAGTAAAGTCAAAGCTGAACAAGTTGAACCAGTATAAAATGCCATACCTCCATCAGTAATAGTTCCTGTCTGAGTATCAATACATACATTACCATTTGCTGGAACAGTAACAGAAAACCAAACATCACTGTTAGTATATCCTGCACAACCAGGAGCTGTAATACCAGCTGATGAAGTTGCGCCTGTATTATCTTGTGGTAAATAAGTGCAAATTCCACCTATAGTTAAAGCTGTCGCTGTGCAAGGTTCATCATTTGCTGGTTGTGCAAATACATTAAAAAATGTAAAACAACCTATGATCGTAAAAAAGACCTTTGTCTTTATTGAATTAATAATATTACTCATTTGATTAGTAAATAAATATGTATTTATTGATTGTTTTATCTTCAAACTTATTTGCTGTAATAAACTTATTTAGGAGTTCATCCATATAATCTTCATCTGTTTTTTTGATGTAAATTTTAAGTGTTTTTGAATCCATAAAAACATCCATTACTTCTTGAATAGCTTTAAATTCATCAACAATAAACTCAGGAATTTCTTTAAGATTTAATTCATAAGCAAGGCCTAAACCATTGTTTTTGTCTTGATAATTCTTTTCATTTTTTACCATGAATTCTTCAACTTCAGAATTAGTCAGGTATTTTACTTGATTTTGAGCTTGAAAACTGCTCATGATAGCTGAAAAAATAAAGAACAAAATGAACTTTAATTTACTCGTTTTTGTTTTGTACATTTTAATAAAATTTTGATTTATAAAAAATAAACAGTTGTAATTCAGTTATTTTCAATGAAGAAATAATCACGAAAATAAATCATGTTGTACTTTAATCCACATTATATTGATAGACAATAAATAAGTGTTGGATTAAATATTATAACTGTATGAAACTTTAATGAATAATTTTAATAATACTCCCATCTGAGTATATCTGTAAAATCAATCCTTTTTCATTTTCTCCAACTTCTTGGCCTAACATATTTACAGTTTTAACTAAAACTACTTCAACTTTTTTCATATCGACTGAACGAATTGAACTGTATGTTTCTTCGCCATTTGTACTTGTCATTTTCAAACGATAGTAATTGATGCCATTTATATAGTTAGCATCTTCTAATTGATATCTTGAACTATTTTCTGCTTCAATAATTCCTATTCCTCGGAAATGTTCTCCATCAAAACTTGATTCTACCTCGTATAATTCAATTCCATCTTCTTGTGCAATTTTCCAGTTAACCAATACCTCATCTTTATTTTTAGATGCTTCAAATGACACTAACTGATCTCCTAAAACAATTGTTACTGCTGGTCCAACTGTCCATGTTGAAAATGCATCTATTTGTGATAAGGTAATTGAATTACTTGCTGTATTTTCTGAACCAGCTCGCTCTGTCCATGTTGAACCTCCATTTGTTGATCTCCACAATTCAAAATTCGCTTCTTGTGATCCTAAACCATTTAATTCTGCATCAAAATAATTCACAGAAATAGTTGCATCTAAACCTGTATTCGTTGTTGGTGAAATTTGAAAGTTTCTTAAGATGGAACTAAATTGACTATTGCTATACGCATTGTGTTTTCTTGTGAAAACTGTTGAACCCATATTCGCAGCTGTTGTGATATAAAGTCCTGTTCCTGCAACATCATAATTGGAAACATTATTTAATGTTCTCGTTGCTGTTATACTTCCAGTTGTTCCATATATTCTATCTGAACTACTTTCTCCTGAAATGCTTCCAGTTGTTCCTAAATCTATTGTTGAACCATTCAAATTAATATTCGCCGTCGCTCCGCTCATATTCAATGTATTTGAAATAGTAATGTTAGCGCCTAAAGTCAAACCTGTACTTGTATTTGAATTTGTTAAGTTGTAAAATGAAGTAGTTGACGTTCCACCAATCGTTTGACTTGATCCGCCATTAAAATTTGCTGTTCCTGTTGTTACTGTATACGTTCCATTATTCGTAAATGAACCTCCAATATTAATTGTTGATGTTCCGTGAGTTAATTTTCCACCTGAATTTATAATAACATTCCCAACAAAAATTGGATTACAGGCGTTCATTACTCCAGCATCTAAAATAGTATTGTTAGAAACTGTTGTATTCAATAAGATCGTTGGTTCAAGTACAGGTGCACTTGTATTTTTTCTAAAAAACACACTATCAACTCCACTAGAATTATCAATGGTTATATTCGGAAAATACCCTGTATTTTGATAAAATCGTTTTTTAGCTCCTGTTGAAGCATCACCAAATTGAACTGTTCCACCTGTAATATTGCGAGTTGCTGCAGTATTATAATAATCATAAGCAGATGTTTTTGTTGCAACTGAACTTGGATTGCGAATAACTATTTTTCCTCCAGACATGTTAAATGTCCCTGAATTTTCAAAATGAAAAGAGCCTGCTCCACCCCAAGAATTTGAACCTGTACAAACAGTTAATGTACCACCTGTTTGCGTATACGTATAATTGGATATAACAGCTGAAGCCCAAAATGATTCAGCTATGTTTACTGAACCTCCATTTAATTCAAAAAAAGAACCAGATTTTATACTTAAATCCTGAGTAGTTGTTCCAACATTCAACGTTCCAGCATTTACAACTAGTTTTCCAATTAAATATAATATAGAAGCTTGCCCTACGATTGTGTAATTTGAATTATTTAGCTCAAAACCACCTGTCGAAGGAATTGTATAAGATACAAACGTCCTATTTGACAATGCAAAAGTTCCACTTATTTTAAACATTCCATTTGTTATGGTTAAAAAAGCAGCAACATCCGTATTTACACCTTGAACTGTAAAGTTAGAGGGTGATAATTCTAAAACTGAAGCATACGAAGTTCCTTTATTAAGCGTTATCGTTTTAATATCCGTTGTTGCACCAGTACCAGAAAAAGTAGCATTCGAAGCACTTGTAAAAGTGATTGAAACTGAGGCTGTATTTAAATTTGTTGAAAAATCTAACGTTCCATTATTTGTGATTGACCCATTCAAAGACAATACATGTCCTGTTTGTGTACCCGCCAAATTAGATCTAAATGTACAGCCGTTAACAATTGAAATATTACTTTGAACCATTAACGTACGAGCAGTCGTTTGTTCATATTCTAATACAGCATTTGTCGATTGGCCAACCGTTAAATTATTACAATACGCATTGATATCAATAGTCACAGTATGATTATTCGCAATTGTGACATTATCACCATATGTAGGGATTGTTCCAGTGCTCCAAGTTGCAGTATTACTCCAACTTCCACTATTTATTGATGTAATCGTTCCTGCAGATGCTAATGTTGCTTGTGAACCTGAAAGCACATTACTTATTACACCTTCTCGAACAGCATAGACTTTCCAATAGTATGTTGTACTCGGGTTTAATGCATAGATTAATGCCGAAGTAGTATTGGCTGCATATTGACTGTATAAAGAATAATTTGTGCCATCAGTTGAACGATACAATGCATAACCAGACTCAATAGTTGAATTATCTGTCCAATTTATTGTCATTCCAGACATATTTACTCCTGTAAAATTTAAGCCAGAAGGAGTTGTTGGTATCGTTTGAACAGGTGTAAATTTATACGTTACTCTACTTCCATTTGCAGAAGAATTTAAACCAGAAATAGCACCAGGAGTATTTGAAGTGACCAAGTTATCAGTTGCTGTAGATGTTGAAACTGCAGGTGTTGTAATATTAGAAACAGATAAAAATTGATTTGAACTAGAGCCATTTGAAAAACCAATTGACGCAGTCAATGTTCCAGAAGAAGTTCCAATATTCATAGAACCATAATAAAATTCAATTACACCAGTAGTTTCACTTAAAATTAATTGAAAAGTACCATTTGCAGTTGAAGATGTATAACTCATTTCCATGTTTAACCATTCAACAACTAATTTTCTATTTGGAGATGAACCCGTTACTTTATAATGAACTTTACCTGTGTTATTTGTTGCTATATCTTCCCAAAAAGGAGCAATGCAAGGCACGTTTGCTGTTGTTTGAATAACATTAGTTGCAGCATTCGAAATTACTGTAGAACCTAACCTTAATAATCCGTTTGAATTAACCGAAAACTGTGAATATATATTCCCCATGAAAACAAATTCAAAACCAATGTTGGTTACAGAAGATACACCATCATCAATGTTAGAAGCAATTAATTGAGTTGTTCCAGAAGACATATCAATTAACGAACCTGTAGTTGTATTACTAAAGGTATAAGTTGCTGAACTTTGTGAAAATAATTGCACTTGAAGTAAAAAGAAAGATGCAATTAATAAGAATGTAGTTTTTCTAAAATTCATAGTATTAGTGTTTTATTGACATAAACCTATGATTAAATTATTGTTATCAAAAAAATGATGTGTAAGCGTTAGTAAATTTTATATATTCGTCATAAATTTGAATTAAATCCATGATTTTAACATGTTCAGGTAGAAGATAATCCATGAAGAAAAAGATCCTGTTACTTATTTATTTTCTAACCATTTTTAATTTTATTTCTTTCGGAAATAAGCATTCTTCTGCTCAAAATTATTTAAAAGTTGCTAACAGCTATTTCAAAGATTCTAGCTTGTATTATAAGACCATCTTTTTCGCTAAAAAAGCTCTTAAAAGTGCCGAGAAAAAGCAAAATTTTTCTGAAATATTACAATCACTTGAATTGATAGGTTTTGGTTATACTGAAACATTTATTAATAATGATATAGCTGCTTTTTATTTAAAAAAAGCATTGAAAATTGCTAAAAATCAAAAATTTAACAATGAAATTCCTAAATTGGAATTATATATAGAAAGTAACAAAATACTTAGAGGTAATGGTGAAAATTCACTTAAAAAAGTATATCAATTATTAAATTATTTTGAAAAAAAGAATGATAAAGAATGGCAAATTAAAGCTGAAATTTGCATTGTCACACTATATCACATTCAAAATAAAAAAATTGAGATAATCAAAGAAGAGAATAAGGTTTTGAAATTATGTAAAAATAACAACTATAAAACCGAGGAATCTTATTCAATGATTCGTATGGCAAATCATTACATTGATGTAAATGAATTTGAAAAAGCATTAAGTATTTTAAAAACAATTCCATCTAAGTACAATAACTTAACTTTTGGTTACGGATATATTAAATACCTAGCTTGTTTAACAGACTATTATCAACTTGAGGGTAATAATAAATTATGTATTTATTATTCTTTAATCGGTATTGAAGAAGCGAAAAAATACAATTGTAAAGCTGAATTATTTGATTTTCAAACCAATTTAGGTTTTACTTATTTATCAGAGAAAAATATTGAAGCAGCAAAAAAAATTGGAGATGATATTATTAAAACTACAGAATTTATAAAAAACAAGCGTTTAAAGATGCTTAAATTTTATTATTTATCTGCTGTAAATTATGAAGACAAAAATTATAAAAAAGCATTTGAATACCAAGATACGTGTTACTATTTCCAAGATTCTGTAATTTCTGAAGCGAACAGCAATAAAATCGAAGAAATAAGAACGATTTATGAGACATCGAAAAAAGATGAACGAATCAAATCTTTAAGTAAAGAAAAGCAACTAGCAAATTATCGTTTTTACTTTTTTATCGCAGGTTTTGTTGTCATTTTACTTATCCTCGGTTTTATCGTTAACTATTTCATTAACAAATTAAAACGTGAAAAAATAGCTGCCAATCATCAAAAAGAAATTGTTGAATTGGAGACTGGTAAAAAAATAAAAGCATTAGAAATTCAGATTCTATACGCACAAATGAACCCTCATTTTGTATTTAACTGTTTAACAGCTATTCAACATCTCTTTTTAAGTGGTGATCGACAAAATGCAAATTCTAAATTAAATAGTTTTTCACGTCTACTGAGATTATCGATTGATCATGTTAAAAATGATTATGTAACATTGGAAAGTGAATTAAAATTCCTAAAACATTATATTGATTTAGAGCAGCTTCAATTCAAAGAAGCATTCAAATTTGAACTGATAAATAATTTGGAAGAAGATTTAGAAGATTTATTAATACCAAGTATGATGTTGCAACCTTATGTTGAAAATGCCATCAATCATGGTTTAAAAACAAAGAAAGTTGATTGTGTATTAACTATGACACTAAATGAACTAGAGAATAACATTGAAATCATCATTGAGGATAATGGTATTGGAAGAATTGAAGCAGCTAAAGTTAAAGCAAATTCATCTCATCAACACGAATCTAGAGGATTAAGTTTAGTTCATGAAAAAATACTGGCATTGAAAGATTTATATGGTGATACTGTTGAAGTATCCACTTCTGATTTAACCGATAAAGATGAAAATCCATGTGGGACACGCGTAAATTTATTATTTTCAAAAAAAATTAATTAAAAATGAGAGCATTAATTGTCGATGATGTAGAAAATGTTGCAGAATCATTAAAACAACTAATAGTTGAATTTTGTGAAAATGTGGATGTCATTGGGATTGCAAATTCTGCAGATAGCGCTATCGAAATAATTAAAACTGAAAAACCAGATTTGGTATTTTTAGACATTCAAATGCCTGGTAAAAGCGGTTTTGACTTACTTAAAAGCTTTGAAAAGGTTGATTTCTCTGTCATTTTTGTTACAGCTTATAACGAGTTTGCAATAAAAGCAGTACGTTTTGGAGCAATCGATTATCTACTAAAACCTGTAGATATTGATGAGTTAAAAGATGCTATTGAACGAGCAAAAATTAAAACAGAAGAAAAGACTGAAGAAATTAAAAATCTTTTGAGTAACATTCAGAACCCCGGAGACAGCAATAACACATTGATTATCAATTCTGAACAAGGTTATAAATTGATTAAAATTGCTGAAATTATTAGAATAGAAGCAGATGGTAATTATTCTTTCATTTATACCGAAGATGGTAAAAGAGCTATTTCTTCTAAAAATCTAAAATTATTTGAAAAATATTTAGAGAATTATGACTTTGTTAGAATCCATAATTCACACCTCATAAATCTTGCAAAGATTGACAATTTAAATACAAAAGAAGCATTAGAAGTTATTATGACGAATGGTGAAGTGCTTCCAATTTCCGTTCGTAAAAAACAAGATTTGATTAAAAAGTTTGAACGGTTTTAAAGAATAACATTTTCAAAAATTTTTAAAAAGGGGCTTTATATTATAACTATAAAGCCCCTTTTTTCTATTTCCTCACTAAATCCACATGCTCAATCGGGTGAAACACAATCGGAAATTGTTCCACAACTACATCAGATTTGTCTAAACCAAACGCTTTTTCATCGCGTTGACCTAAATGTTTCAAGAAGAAATAGGAATTCATAATCAAACCTTCTCGCAACTGAAATTCATTTTCTACGGATAAAAATTTCTCAATTACAATAAATTTAAAGTCTGGTTCTGCATTGTATTTCGTAGATCCATCAGGACGAATATGTAAATTCAATTCTTTATTTGCGACCAACTCTTTTACAATCTTCTTGAAATACAATTCCGCTTTTGGTTGTACTCTAAAGCCTGTATTGACAGTTACCTTTATCACTTTATCTTCCACCAATTCAGATACTTCATAATTTAATGTATACGGTTCTTCGGTGCGATGAATGTGTAGAAACCAATAAACATCAGCCCGTTTCGGTTTCTTAGAAAAAATAGATTTTATCACTTTTTCCTCGATTTCATCTCTATGATTGGCTTTCGATAAATAAATCAAATGCGTAGCAAATTTCGGGATTGAATCATCTTCACTCAACTCGTTGATTAAAGCTGTATATTTCCCAAGATCCACAAATTTTGTAAATCGATTATTGATTTTTCGAGCATAATACCACACATACATGGTCATGAAAATAAATAATTCAAAAAACAAAAACATCCATCTTTCCTTTATTTTAGCAACATTGGCAATGAAAAACGAAGTTTCAATAATTACAAAAATGGAAATTAATCCTAAAATCAAATAGGTATTCCATTTCAAATTATACTTTAAGAAATAACCCAACAACAACGTTGTCATTAACATCGTAATAGTAATTGAAAAACCATAAGCAGCTTCCATGTGAGCTGATTCTTTGAAGTATATAATCATCAATACACACCCAAACCATAAAAGTGTATTCACACTTGGAATATAAATTTGTCCCTTAATTTCTGTAGGTTGACGAACAGAAACACGTGGCCAAAAATTAAGGTTAATTGCTTCACTAATCAACGTAAACGAACCACTGATCAAAGCTTGAGAAGCAATAATTGTTGCTGCTGTTGCAATCAAAATACTTGGTAACAAGAACCAACTTGGTACAATTTCAAAAAACGGATTACGCCCATTTAATAAAGATTCTCCTTGATTCATTATCCAAACTGCCTGACCTAAATACGAAGCAACCAAACAGACTTTCACAAAAACCCATGTGATTCTAATGTTTTTAATTCCGCAATGACCTAAATCTGAATACAATGCCTCTGCTCCAGTCGTACATAAAAACACCGCTCCTAACAACCAAAATCCATGCGGGTAATTCACCAATAAATCGTAACCATAAGTAGGATTTAATGCTTTCAATACTTCAGGATGTTGAATAATTTGAGCGCCTCCAACGATTAACAACATTGAAAACCAAATGGTCATCACTGGTCCAAATAATTTACCTATTGATTGTGTGCCAAAACGTTGAAAAAAGAACAAGAAGGATAAAATAGCTATCACAATTCCAATGGTTAACGTATTTCCCGGAACAATCGTGTTTTCTAAACCTTTAACCAAACCCAATCCTTCGATGGCTGAAGCAACAGAAATCGGTGGTGTGATGATTCCATCTGCTAAAAGGGTTGTAGCGCCTAAAATAGCTGGAATAACCAATTTTTTACCGTGTTTTGATACTAATGCATACAAAGAAAAGATTCCTCCTTCTCCTTTATTATCCGCCTTTAACGTCACCCAAATGTATTTGATTGTTGTCTGGAAAACTAAAGTCCAAAAAATACAGGAGATTCCGCCATACACCAATTGTAAATCAATCGGTCGCTCCCCTATTACTGCTCTCAAGGCATACAAAGGACTCGTTCCGATGTCCCCATAAATAATTCCTAATGCAACTAACAATGAGGCAACTGTTACCTTATTTTTTTGCGATAATACTTGTGTCATAATTCTATAAATTAACTAACACAAAGGAATTTTAAAAAGTATAAATGCCCTGTCAAGAAAATAATTTGAGCGTAAAGATTTTGTAAAGATGGATTGAGATTTTTAGAAATTAGATGTTAGAAATTAGACTATAATCACTTAATTAATATAAGTTTGATAGTATCAAACTTATTAAAATTCGGGGCAGTTGGGGCGAATTGCAATTCGCCCCAACATTCGCCCCGACGATTACATAAACCTATACCCCACACTCGCTTCTGTAATCAAATGCACTGGGTGTGTTGGGTCATTTTCTATTTTTTTACGTAATTGTCCAATGAAGACGCGTAAATATTGGGATTCATTTTGATAAGAAGGTCCCCAAATTTCTTTTAGTAAATAATTATGAGTCAATACTCTGCCTTCATTTTTTGCCAACATTGAAAGCAAATTATATTCAGTTGCTGTCAACTTTACAATTTGATGATCTTTTTTCACCGTTCTACCTACAATATCAATTTCTAAATCTCCAGATTGAATAATTGTACTCGCTATATCTTTTGTTTTTGATTTTAAAATACTGCGTAATCGGGCCAATAATTCGCCTGTACGGAAAGGTTTTGTTAAATAATCAGTTGCTCCATTATCAAAGGCTTGAACCAATTGTTCTTCGTCATTTAAAACAGTCAACATTATAATTGGACCGGTATACCATTCTCTTAATTTCAATAAACCATTTTGCCCAGAATCATCAGGCAAACCAATATCCAATAAAATCAAATCAGGTGGATGAATAGCAGCAGTTGCAATACCATCTTTCATTGTAAACGCACTAAGAACCTTATAATCTGCTGTTTCTAATACTATTTGAAGTAATTTTTGAATCTGAATTTCATCATCAATTACTAAAATGGTCGCCTTATTCATTTTTTAAATTATTTAAATAAGAAATTTCACATGGAACATTTATCGTAAAAATTGCTCCACCCTGCCTATCATTTTCTAAGGTTATTGTCCCATCTTGTGCCTCCACAAACCCTTTAACAATGGATAAACCTAAACCTGTTCCACCAGCAATAGTATGATTTATTCTGTAAAATTTATCAAAAACAAATTCTATCTCATCACTCGGAAAACCTGGACCATTGTCTGAAATGATTAATATCAATTCATCGTTTTTATGTACTTCATTCGTATCAATTACCAAGCGTTCATTTAACACAGAAATAGATATTTTTGAAAAATCTGGTGTGTATAATAATGCATTAATTAATAAGTTATGAATAATTTGTTCAACTATAACTTTATCAATTTTATATAAAGGCAAATTCTCAGGTAAATCAACGATTAATTGGTGGTTTTTCTTATTGATATCTATCTTATTGATCACTGTATAAATCAATTCTTCCATGTAGACCCAATCTTTTTTCAATTTCAACGAACCCGATTCAAGTCGCGACATATTCAATAAATTTTCAACCTGATTGTTCAATCGAATTGTAGCAATGGAAATTTCATCGATTAATTTACTTTTATTCTCATTGGATAATTGTAAACTACTTTCTTTCAGAGAATCTGTTGCTCCCAAAATTGTTGCAATTGGCGTTTTTAACTCATGCGAAAGCGAATTAAACAAGGTATTGTACAACATTATGATTTGTTCCTCATTTTTCTTCTCAGAGAGCTCTTTTTTAAATTTACGAATCTTGTAGCTCAAAACAGCATTTACCATCGCTATAATAAAATAAAAAAGCAAAAAGAAGCGGTCTTCTGTGTTGCCTATACTAAATGTAAATCGAGGTTCAATGAAAAAGAAATCCCAACACAATGCACTCAAGGTTGCAGCAATCAAAACAGGCGCAATTTCAAATAACATTGCCAGTACTGAAACGCAAAACAACAATATAAATGCTACATATTTGTAGGGTAAAAAATCTGAAACAAAGTAACAGATAGTAGATGTAAACAATATTAATAATATACTTATGTAATATTGAAAGCCTTTGATTGTTTTCATTTACTTACTAATTAGAACTAAGCAAATGTATAATAGTTCATTTTATATGGTAATATACTGAAATAAAGATTTTGTAAATTTATTAATTCTTTGCTTTATTGAATGTATAACCTAAAGTAACTCCAGCATCAAAAAAAAGAAAATAGTGATATCTGTGTGGATTTGTATAGATATTAGTTTGAGAAGATCCTTCTATATAGTCGGGAATTGGATGCAAATTGTATAATCTTATTTTATCTGAAAAACCCATTGAAATTTTATAACCAAAATATAAGTTATTTTTAGGATAAACTCTTCTTTCTAATTG
>CANGHX010000039.1 GCA_947453715.1 Flavobacteriales bacterium
GCTTACAAAAAGAAAGAAGATACATTAAGAATGGCTGAGGCAAACAAAGCATTCTCACATTTTAGATTTTAATAGAAATGGCTAGAGATCTTAAATTTACAAGAAACATTGGTATTGCTGCTCACATTGATGCAGGTAAAACAACTACTACTGAACGTATTCTTTATTATGGTGGTGTAAACCACAAAATTGGAGAAGTTCATGATGGTGGAGCTACAATGGATTGGATGGAGCAAGAGCAAGAAAGAGGTATTACTATTACTTCTGCTGCTACAACTTTAAATTGGCAATACCGTGGTCAACAGTATCACATGAATATTATTGATACTCCAGGACACGTTGATTTTACTGTAGAAGTAAATCGTTCATTACGTGTATTGGATGGTTTAGTGTTTTTGTTTTCTGCTGTTGATGGTGTTGAGCCTCAATCAGAAACTAACTGGAGACTAGCAAATAATTACAATGTTCCAAGAATTGGTTTCGTAAATAAAATGGACCGTTCAGGTGCAGACTTTTTAAATGTTTGTAAGCAAGTTAAAGAAATGTTGGGTAGTCATGCATTGCCTTTACAATTGAACATCGGTGCTGAAGATAATTTCCAAGGTGTTGTAGATTTGATTAACTTCAAAGGTATTGTTTGGAATGAGCATGATATGGGTATGACTTTCAAAGAAATTGAAATTCCTGCTGATATCATAGATGAAGCAAAACAATTGCGTGAAGAGTTATTGGAAGCAGTTGCTGAATTCGATGACACTTTAATGGAGAAATATTTCGAAGATCCAAATTCTTTAACTGAAAGAGAAATTCTTGATGCTTTAAGAGCTGCTACAATTGCAGGAAAGGTTGTTCCTATGATGTGTGGTTCTGCTTTTAAAAATAAAGGAGTTCAAGCAATGTTGGATATGGTAATGGAAATTTTACCTTCTCCAATGGATGTTGATGGAATTACAGGAATCAATCCTAAAACAGGTGAAGAGGTAACTCGTCAGCCTTCTTACGATGAGCCTTTTGCTGCTTTAGCATTTAAAATTGCAACTGACCCTTTCGTAGGTCGTTTATGTTTTATCCGTGCTTATTCAGGAAACTTACAAGCAGGTTCTTATGTTTTCAACACTAGATCTGATAATAAAGAAAGAATTTCTCGTATATTCCAAATGCACGCTAATAAACAAAATCAAGTTGAAGAACTTGGTGCTGGTGATATTGGTGCAGTTGTTGGATTTAAAGATATTCGTACTGGAGATACATTGTGTGATGAAAAGAACCCAATTATTCTTGAGTCTATGAATTTCCCGGATCCAGTTATTGGTTTAGCTATTGAGCCTAAAACTCAAGCTGATACTGATAGATTATCTATTGGATTAAATAAATTATCGGAGGAAGATCCAACTTTTAGAGTTAATACTGATGAAGATTCAGGGCAAACTATCATTAGTGGTATGGGTGAGTTACACTTAGAAATCATTATTGACCGTTTAAAACGTGAATTTAAAGTTGAAGTAAACCAAGGAGCACCTCAAGTTTCTTATAGAGAAGCTATCACAGGTTCAATTGAGCACCGTGAAGCATATAAAAAACAATCTGGTGGTCGTGGTAAATTTGCTGATATTTTAGTTAAAATTGAGCCTCAAGATGATCCTGAAAAAACGGGATTAGAATTTATTAATGCAGTTAAAGGTGGTAATGTTCCTAGAGAATATGTTCCTTCTGTTGAGAAAGGATTTAAAGATTCTATGAAAAATGGAGTTTTAGCTGGTTATGTTGTTGACGCAATGAAAGTAACATTATTAGATGGTTCTTACCACGATGTCGATTCAGATGCATTATCTTTCGAGGTTTGTGCTAGAATGGCTTACCGTGAAGCGCTAAAAAAATGTAAACCAGTATTACTTGAACCTATCATGAAATTAGAGGTTGTAACACCTGAAATTAACATGGGGGATGTAGTAGGAGATTTGAACCGTCGTCGTGGATTGATGAGAGGTATGGATGATAGAGCAGGATCAAAAGTTGTTAAAGCGGATGTGCCTTTATCTGAAATGTTTGGATATGTTACTCAATTGAGAACAATTACATCTGGGCGTGCAACTTCAAGTATGGAGTTCTCACACTTTACAGAAGCACCAAGAAATGTTGCTGATGCAATAATCGCTAAAGTTCAAGGAAAAGTCAACGCTTAATAGTTTTATAATGAGCCAAAGAATTAGAATAAAATTAAAATCTTACGATCACAATTTAGTTGATAAATCAGCTGAGAAAATCGTAAAAACAGTAAAAGCTACTGGTGCTGTAGTTAGTGGTCCAATTCCATTACCAACTCACAAAAGAATATACACAGTTTTAAGATCACCACACGTAATGAAAAAAGCGCGTGAGCAATTCGAATTGTGTTCTTATAAACGTCTTTTAGATATTTATAGTTCTTCATCAAAAACAGTTGATGCTTTGATGAGATTAGAATTGCCTAGTGGGGTTGATGTAGAGATTAAAGTTTAATTAATAATAAATAAAGTATGCCGGGAATTATTGGTAGAAAAGTCGGAATGACTAGCATCTACAGTGCCGAGGGTAAGGCAACACCATGCACAGTGATAGAAGCTGGTCCTTGCGTAGTAACTCAGGTTAAAACGCAAGACCGTGATGGATATGAAGCTATTCAATTAGGATTTGGAGAGAGAAAAGAAAAGAACACTCCAAATGCATTGAAAGGTCATTTCAAAAAAGCAAATACTACACCAAAAGCAACATTAGCCGAATTTAAAGGTTTTGATGGTTTAAACTTAGGTGATGTAGTAGACGCTACAATTTTTGAAGAAGGAGAGTACGTTGGTATTTCTGGTACTTCAAAAGGTAAAGGTTTTCAAGGGGTTGTTAAACGTCATGGTTTCGGTGGTGTAGGTCAGTCTACTCACGGTCAACATAACCGTTTACGTGCTCCAGGTTCTATTGGTGCTTGTTCTTATCCTGCACGTGTATTCAAAGGTATGCGTATGGCAGGACAAATGGGTAACAAAACTGTAGTTGTAGAAAACTTAGTAGTGTTAAAAGTTTTAGCAGATAAAAATTTGATCGTAGTTAAAGGATCTATTCCTGGAGCTAAAGGTTCAACAGTAACAATCGAGAAGTAATGGAAGTATCAGTATTTGACTCAAAAGGAAAAGCTACTTCTAAAAAAGTAACGCTTTCAGACGCTATCTTTGGTATTGAACCAAATGATCATGCAATTTATTTAGATGTTAAACAACATTTAGCAAATCGTCGTCAAGGAACTCATAAAGCAAAAGAAAGAGCAGAAATTGCAGGTTCTACAAAAAAGATTAAAAAACAAAAAGGAACTGGTGGAGCTCGTGCTGGTGATATCAAATCTGGAACAAGAGTTGGTGGTGGTAGAATCTTCGGACCTCGTCCAAGAAATTATCACTTCAAATTAAACGTTAAATTGAAACGTTTAGCTAGAAAATCAGCTTTTGCATACAAAGCAAAATCAGAAGGAATTTTGGTATTAGAAGATTTAGTGTTATCTTCGCCAAAAACAAAAGAATTCAAATCGATTTTAGCTGATTTGAAATTGGAAAACGAGAAAGTATTGATGATTTTAGGTTCACAGAATGACAATGTTTATTGGTCTTCTCGTAACCTTGGAAGAATTAAAGTAGTTACAGCTGAAACAGTTAACACTTTTGATGTGTTAAATGCGAAAAAAGTTGTTCTTACTGAAAGTTCAATTGAAGTTATCGAAAAGATTTTAAACTAATTGATGATGAAAACAATAATCAAAAAGCCGTTAATTACGGAAAAAGCTACAGCGGCAGGTGAAAAATTCAACCGTTTCGCTTTTTCAGTAGATAAAAAGGCAAATAAGATTGAAATAAAAAAAGCTATCGAAAAATTGTATTCAGTACACGTTACAGATGTACGTACAATGACCTATGGTGGTGGAAAATCCTCTGTTAAATATACTAACAAAGGTATCGTTGAGCAACCGAACAATCCTTGGAAAAAAGCGATTGTTACGATTGCAGATGGAGAAACGATTGATTTATTTACTAATTTTTAAGTAAGTTTTAAGAATGAGTCTTAAAAAATTTAAGCCTACAACTCCAGGGCAAAGACACAAGATCAACAGTGATTACAAAGAAATCACAACAAATACTCCTGAAAAGAGTTTAGTTGTTGGTATCAGTAAGAATGGTGGTCGTAATAATGACGGTAGAATGACCATGCGTTACATTGGAGGTGGTCACAAACAAAAATACCGTATTATTGATTTTAAAAGAGATAAAGTAGATGTGCCTGCTACGGTAAAAACTATCGAGTACGATCCAAATCGTACTGCTCGTATCGCTTTATTATTCTATGCAGATGGTGAAAAACGTTATATCGTTGCACCAGACGGATTGAAAGTGGGAGACACTATCGTATCTGGAAAAACTGCAGCTCCTAACGTTGGTAATGCACTTTTCTTAAGTGACATTCCATTAGGTACAGTAATTCATAACATTGAATTAAAACCTGGTAAAGGAGGAGCAATTGCTCGTGGTGCTGGAACTTATGCACAACTGAACGCTCGTGATGGTAAGTATGCTATCGTTAAAATGCCTTCTGGTGAAACTAGATTGATTTTAACAACTTGTATGGCTACAATCGGATCAGTATCAAATTCTGAACATAACTTGGTTGTATCTGGTAAAGCAGGTAGATCACGTTGGTTAGGTAGACGTCCACGTGTACGTGGTGTAGTAATGAACCCAGTTGATCACCCAATGGGTGGTGGTGAAGGTAGAAATGCCGGAGGTCACCCAAGATCACGTAATGGTGTTCCTGCTAAAGGTTACAAAACTCGTGATAAAAAGAAATATTCAGATAAATTAATTATCGAAAGAAGAAAAAAATAATTAGGATATGAGTCGTTCGTTGAAAAAACCACCATTCGTACATTACAAACTTGTAATGAGAGTGGATGATGCAAAAGCTAAAGATAGCAAAGCGGTGATCAAAACATGGTCTCGTGCATCGACAATTACTCCAGACTTCGTAGGTTTAACTTTTGCTGTTCATAATGGTAATAAGTTCATACCTGTGTATGTTACTGAAAACATGGTAGGTCATAAGTTGGGTGAATTTTCACCAACTCGTAACTTCCGTGGGCATGGAGCGAATAAGAAAGATAAGAAAAGATAGAATTTTAAATAGCAAAAAATGGGTGCTAGAAAACGATTGAGAGCTGAGAATTTAAAGCAGGAAAGAACCACTTTGGCCTTTGCTCGCTTAAATGATTCTCCAATTGCTCCAAGAAAGATGAGATTAGTTGCCGACTTAGTAAGAGGTGTTGAAGTGAATAAAGCTTTAAACATTTTGCAACATAACTCAAAAAATGCTTCTATCAGTTTAGGTAAATTATTGCGTTCTGCAATTGCTAACTGGGAGCAAAAAAATGAAGGAAAGAGTATCGAAGAAGAAACTTTGATTGTTAAATCAATCGAAGTTGGTGGTGGTGCAATGTTGAAGAGAATTCAACCTGCTCCTCAGGGTAGAGCTCACAGAGTAAGAAAAAGATCAAACCACGTTACTGTAGTAATTGACGGTAAAAATTAAGATAGGATAATGGGACAAAAAACAAATCCAATTGGAAATAGACTTGGTTTTATTCACGGATGGGAATCAAACTGGTACGGTGGAAATGATTATAGAGACAAAATTGTTGAAGATGATCAAATCCGTAAGTATTTAAATGCACGTCTATCAAGAGCTAATATTTCAAAAATTATTATTGAAAGAACGCTTAAACTTGTTACTGTAACTATCAATACTGCACGTCCAGGAGTTATTATTGGTAAAGGTGGTCAAGAAGTTGATAAGTTAAAAGAAGAGTTAAAGAAAATTACGAAAAAAGAAATCCAAATCAATATTTTCGAGGTTAAACGTCCGGAATTGGATGCTCGTTTAGTTGCGGATGGAATTGCTCGTCAAATCGAAGCTCGTATTTCTTTTAGAAGAGCAATTAAAATGTCAGTTGCGAGTACAATGCGTATGGGAGCGGAAGGGATCAAAGTTAAGATTTCTGGACGTTTGAATGGTGCAGAGATGGCTCGTTCTGAAATGATTAAAGATGGACGTACTCCGTTACATACGTTCAGAGCAGATATAGATTATGCTATATCAGAAGCTCATACAACTTACGGTCGTTTAGGTATCAAGGTGTGGATATGTAAAGGCGAAGTTTATGGGAAAAGAGATCTTTCTCCTAATGTTGGAATGTCTGCATCTTCAGCTGGTAAATCAGGTGGAGCTCAAGGTAGAAAACCAGTAGGAAAAAGAAAGAAAAAATAATAAGGACAGTAAAATTTTCGAAAGATGTTACAGCCAAAAAGAACCAAATTTAGAAGAGTACAAAAAGGAAGAAACAGAGGATTAGCTCATAGAGGTAGTACTGTAGCGTTCGGATCTTTTGGACTTAAAACTTTGGAGCCAGCATGGATTACTTCTCGTCAAATTGAGGCGTCACGTATCGCAGTTACGCGTTACATGAAACGTGAAGGAAAAGTGTGGATTAGAATATTCCCTGATAAACCTGTTACATCTAAACCTGCAGAGGTTCGTATGGGTAAAGGTAAGGGAGCTCCAAGTCACTGGGTAGCAGTAATTAAACCAGGGCGTATTATATTCGAAGCGGACGGTGTTCCTTACGAAACAGCTAAAGAAGCTCTTCGTTTGGCAGCACAAAAATTACCTGTAAAGTGTAAGTTTGTTGTTCGTAACGATTATGTTGTACCTGGTAAATAGTATTTAATATGAAGCAGCAAGAAATCACAAAACTTTCAGTTGATAACTTGAAGAATCAAATCGCAGATACTTCTGAACAATTAGCAAAACTAAAATTAACACATAGTGTTGCTCCTTTAGAAAATCCGATACATATTCGTAAGGTTAGAAAGACGATCGCAAGATTGCAAACTGAATTGACAAAACGTGGAACACAAGCTTAGTTGCTTGTTTAATTAAGAAGTTAGCTTATATGGAAAAGCGTAATTTAAGAAAAGAACGTATAGGGATTGTAGCAAGCGATAAGATGGAAAAATCTATCGTAGTTTCTGTAGAAAGAAAGGTAAAGCACCCTAAATATGGTAAGTTCGTAAAAAAAACTACTAAATTTGTAGCCCACGATGAGAACAACGACTGTCACATTGGTGACACTGTTCGAATTATGGAAACCAGACCTTTGTCTAAATCAAAGAACTGGAGATTAGTTGAAGTAATTGAAAGAGCTAAATAATTTTTAGTAATGATACAACAGGAATCAAGACTTGCAGTAGCGGATAACTCCGGAGCAAAAGAAGTATTGTGCATCCGAGTTTTAGGAGGTACAAAACGTCGTTATGCTTCAGTAGGAGATAAAATCGTCGTAGCTGTTAAGAGCGCAACGCCCTCTGGTGCCGTAAAAAAAGGATCGGTAGCTAAGGCGGTAATTGTAAGAACTAAAAAAGAAATTCGTCGTCAAGACGGTTCTTACATCCGTTTTGATGATAACGCTTGCGTTATTTTAAATCAAGCGGGAGAGATGAGAGGAACTCGTATTTTTGGACCAGTAGCCAGAGAATTGAGAGAAAACAATTATATGAAAATTGTTTCTCTTGCTCCTGAGGTACTTTAAATAAAGGTAAGTTATGCAACAGAAATTACACATTAAAGTTGGTGACACCGTTAAAGTATTAAGCGGTGAGTCAGTTGGTCAGGAAGGAAAAATCCTTGCGATCGACAAGAAAAAATTACGTGCAGTAGTTGAAGGTGTAAATATGATCAAACGTCATACTAAACCAAGTGCTGCAGATCCTCAAGGAGGAATTGTTGAAAGAGAAGCTTCTCTTCACATTTCTAACTTAATGGTAGTTCATAACGGAGTTGCTTCACGCACAGGCCGTAGAATGAATGATAAAGGTAAATTAGTTCGTTATTCAAAAAAGTCAGGGGAGGAGATTAAGTAATGAGTTATAAACCAAGACTAAGAGAAAAGTATAGTCAGGAAATTATTGCTGAACTTACTGAAAAATTCGGTTACAAAACAGTAATGAAAGTACCGAGACTTCAAAAAATCGTATTAAGCCAAGGTATGGGTGATGCGGTTGCTGATAAAAAATTAATTGATAGTGCAGCTCAAGATTTATCTAGAATCGCTGGTCAAAAAGCTATTCAAACACTTTCTAAAAAAGATGTTTCTAATTTCAAATTGAGAAAAGGAATGCCAATTGGAACGAAGGTGACTTTGAGAGGTAATAAAATGTATGATTTTTTAGATCGTTTTATTTCCGTAGCTTTACCAAGAACTAGAGATTTTAGAGGTATTAGTTCTACAGGTTTTGATGGTAGAGGTAACTTTAACTTAGGTGTTAAAGAACACATCATTTTTCCTGAGATTGATATTGATAAAGTAAATCGTATTCTTGGAATGGATGTTACATTTGTTACTACAGCAGATAGTGATGAAGAAGGTAGAGCATTGTTAGATGCTTTTGGTTTTCCATTTATAAAAAAATAAGAGATGGCTAAAGAATCAATGAAAGCGCGTGAGCGCAAAAGAGAAAGATTGGTAGTAAGATATTCTAAAAAAAGAGCAGAGTTGACTAAAGTTTTAAAGTCAACTTCTGATTCTGAAGAAATTCAAGCTGCTAAATGGGATGCTATGATTGCAATTCAAAAATTGCCTGCAAATTCTTCTAAAATTCGTGTTCACAACCGTTGTGGTTTGACAGGAAGACCAAGAGGTTATATGCGTCAATTTGGAATTTCTCGTGTAACATTTCGTGAAATGGCACTTTCTGGTAAAATACCAGGTGTTAAAAAAGCTAGTTGGTAATTAAAGAATAGTAGGAAAATTATGAATACAGATCCTATAGCAGATTTTCTAACGCGTATCCGTAATGCAAATTCGGCGCAATTGAAAATGGTTTCAATCCCAAGTTCGAATGTAAAAAGAGCTATAACTGAAATCTTGTTTGATCAAGGTTATATCACGAATTACAAATTCGAAGAGGATGATAAACAAGGAATAATTAAAATAGCTTTAAAGTATAATCAATCTACAAAAGTTCCTGCAATAACTAAATTGGAGAGAGCTTCTAAACCAGGATTAAGAAAATACTGTGGTGCAGATAATTTGCCAAGAGTATTGAATGGTTTAGGAATAGCGATTATTTCTACTTCAAAAGGTATTATTACAGACAAAGAAGCAAAAAACCATAACATAGGTGGAGAAGTTCTATGTTATGTATATTAATCTTTAAGTAAAGTTAAAATGTCAAGGATAGGTAAATCCCCAGTTAACATCCCGAGTGGAGTAAACGTAAAGTTAGACGGTAATGTAATTACTGTTAAAGGTTCAAAAGGTGAATTGACACAAACGATTGATGATTGTGTTACATTAACTATTGAAGAAAACCAAATAACTTTCAACCGCGAATCGGACTCACCAGTTCATAGAGCAAAGCACGGTTTATACCGTTCTTTAATCAATAATATGATTACGGGAGTTTCAGAAGGGTACAAAAAGGAATTAGAAGTAATTGGTGTTGGATATAGAGCAACTGCAACAGGTCAAGTGTTGGATTTGTCTTTAGGATATTCTCACCCGATTGTTTTTGAAATTCCTTCAGAAATTAAGGTATCTGCAGATACACAAAAGGGTAAAGCTCCAATAGTTACTTTGGAGTCTTACGATAAACAACTTTTGGGTCAAGTAGCAGCCAAAATTCGTTCCCTTCGTAAACCAGAACCATACAAAGGTAAAGGTGTTCGTTATTTAGGTGAAGAAGTAAGAAGAAAAGCTGGTAAAGCTGCAGGTAAAAAATAAAAGTTAATATCATGGCATTTAGTAAAATAAATAGAAGAGCTAAGATTAAAAGAAGAATCAGAAAAAGAGTTACTGGTTCTTCAAAAACACCTAGACTTTCTGTATTTAGAAGTAACAAGCAAATTTATGCTCAGTTAATTGATGATACTACAGGAAAAACTTTGGTGTCTGCTTCTTCATATAAAAACAAGGCTACTGAAAAAATCAACAAAGTTGATCAAGCAGGAGTTGTTGGTAAAGAAGTTGCTGAAAAAGCTGTAAAAGCTGGAATAGAAAGCGTAGTATTTGACCGTAATGGTTATTTATACCACGGAAGAGTTAAATCATTAGCTGACTCTGCAAGAGAAGGCGGACTTAAATTTTAAAAGATGGCAGCACAAATATTAAATAAAGTAAAAGCTACTGATATCGAATTAAAAGATAAGCTTGTTGCTGTAAACCGTGTTACTAAAGTAACTAAAGGTGGTCGTAATTTTACATTCTCTGCAATTGTTGTTGTAGGTGATGAGCATGGAATTGTTGGTCATGGTTTAGGGAAAGCTAAAGAAGTAACTGAAGCAATTACTAAAGGTATAGAGGATGCTAAAAAGAACTTAATTAAAGTTCCGATTTTAAAAGGTACAGTTCCGCATACTCAAAAAGGAAAATTCGGTGGTGCTGAAGTATTATTGAAACCAGCAGCAAATGGTACAGGTGTTATTGCAGGTGGTGCAATGCGTGCTGTATTAGAAAGTGTTGGTGTACACAACGTACTTGCAAAGTCTCAAGGATCTTCTAATCCTCATAATGTTGTTAAAGCTACAATTGATGCTCTTTCTAAAATGAGAGATGCAGTAACTGTTGCAAGACAAAGAGGAATTTCGTTAGATAAAGTGTTTAATGGTTAATACAATTTTATTATGGAAACTATAAAAATAAAAATGGTAAAAAGTGCTATTAGACGTCCTGCAGATCAAAAAGCAACGTTAAAAGCGTTAGGATTTAGAAAGTTGAATCAAACTGTTGAAAAACAGGTGAATCCTCAAATCCTTGGTATGATAAAAAAAGTGCAACATCTTATCAAAGTTGTTGAGTAATACTTAAAATAATTAGCAATGAATTTACAAAATTTAACTCCTGCAAAAGGTTCTGTTAAGAAAGGTAAAAGAATCGCACGTGGTCAGGGTTCTGGACATGGTGGTACTTCTACAAGAGGACACAAAGGAGCAAAATCAAGATCAGGTTATAAAACTAAGGTAGGTTTCGAAGGTGGTCAAATGCCATTACAAAGACGTGTTCCTAAATTTGGTTTTAAAAATATTAATCGTGTTGAGTATAAAGCTATCAATTTAGATATCATTCAATCATTAATTGAACGTAAAAATATTTCAGATATTAATCCTGAGGTTTTACGTGAAAATGGATTGGTTTCTAGAAATGAATTAGTAAAAATATTAGGACGAGGTGAATTAAAATCTAAAGTAAACATTACTGCTCACAAGTTTTCTTCTACTGCAAAAACAGTTATTGAAGAAAAAGGTGGTAATTGTTCAGAAATTTAATTAACTTCGCCAACATTTTTTTAAATAATGAAACGTTTTATACAGAACATTAAAAATATCTGGAAAGTTGAAGAATTGAGAAAGAGGATCTTATTGACTCTTTCTCTAATTTTAATTTATAGGATAGGATCTTTCATCATATTACCAGGTGTTAATTATGTAGCACTTGAAAAAGCTCAGGCTAATGGTGAAAACACATTAGAGACATTACTTTCTCTTTTTTCAGGAGGAGGATTTTCTAATGCTTCAATTATGGCTTTAGGTATTATGCCTTACATTAGTGCCTCTATTATTATGCAATTATTGGGCATGGCAGTTCCTGCAGTTCAAAAAATGCAAAATGAAGGTGAGTCTGGAAGAAAACGAATCAATAATTATACTCGTATATTAACAATCATAATTTGTGCATTACAAGCACCTAGTTATTTGACATTATATGTTCAAAATAAAGGAGCAATGCCATTAGATCCATCTACTTTTTGGTGGGTTCAAACTATTATGGTTTTAATTGCAGGTTCAATGTTTGCGGTTTGGCTAGGAGAAAGAATTACTGATAAAGGTATTGGTAATGGTATTTCTTTATTGATTACAGTTGGTATTTTAGCTAGACTACCGGAAGCATTTATTGCTGAAATTGGTATGAAATCTAATAATCTTATTATGATTGTACTTGAAATAGTTGCATTTATGTTAGTTATTTTGGGAACAATATTAATTGTTCAAGGTGTTAGAAAAATCCCATTAAATACTGCAAAAAGAGTTGTTGGTGCTAGAGCTGTTGATGATGCTGGTGCTAGAAGTTATTTACCTATTAAGGTAAATGCTAGTGGTGTTATGCCTATTATTTTTGCGCAAGCAATAATGACAATACCTGTTATGTTGTTTTCAAGTAAAGGTGGTGATGCTAGTTTTATTCAAAGAGCTTTAAGTGATGTTTATGGCGTTAGTTATAATTTGTTACTGGCTATTTTAATTATTGTGTTTACATATTTTTACACTGCTATTATGATTAATCCACGTAAAATTGCGGATGATCTTAAAAGAAGTGGCGGATTTGTTCCAGGTGTTAGACCAGGAGAGGAAACTGCAGAATATATTGATACTTTAGTTTCAAGAATTACTTTTCCAGGTTCTTTGTCATTAGCTATTATTGCAATACTTCCAGCGATTGCTCATATTGCTGGAGTTAATAATGCATTTGCAATGTTCTTTGGTGGTACATCAGTATTAATTATGGTTGGTGTTGTTTTAGATACTCTTCAACAAATTGAATCTTATTTATTAAATCGTCATATGGATGGATTAATGGAAGGATCAAAAGTGAAAGGTAGAAGAAATGCTAATGAATTATCAGGTTTTTAAATAATGGCAAAGCAAACTTCAATTGAACAAGACGGTGTAATTACAGAAGCTTTATCTAATGCAATGTTTAGAGTTGAATTAGAAAATGGTCATATGGTTACAGCTCATATATCAGGTAAAATGAGAATGTTCTACATTAAAATTCTGCCTGGTGACCGTGTAAAAGTAGAGATGTCTCCTTATGATTTAACAAAAGGTAGAATATCTTTCAGATATAAATAGGAATTTCTTAAAGAAATAAAAATGAAAGTAAGAGCTTCAGTAAAAAAACGATCTGCAGACTGCAAAATCGTTAAGAGAAAAGGAAGAGTTTATGTGATTAATAAAAAGAATCCTAAACTTAAACAAAGACAAGGGTAAAATTTAAAAGTATGGCACGTATTGCAGGTATAGATTTACCAAAAAACAAAAGAGGTGTAATCGGTTTGACTTACATTTATGGAATCGGACGCAGCACAGCTGCGAAAATCTTGAGTTCAAATAATATTGATGAAAATATTAAAGTTCAAGATTGGAATGACGATCAATTAGCAGCTATTCGTACTTCAATGGGAGAAATCAAAGTTGAAGGACAACTTCGTTCAGAAGTTCAGTTAAACATTAAACGTTTAATGGATATTGGTTGTAACAGAGGTATTCGTCACCGTGCTGGTTTACCATTAAGAGGACAAAGAACAAAAAACAACTCTCGTACAAGAAAAGGTAAAAGAAAAACAGTTGCTAACAAGAAAAAAGCAACTAAATAATAAGTAGAGATGGCAAAGTCAAATCAAAAAAAGAAGAAGAATGTTAAAGTAGATGCTACTGGTGAAGCGCATATCAATGCTACCTTCAACAATATCATTATTTCTTTAACTAACAACGCTGGTCAAGTTATTTCTTGGTCATCGGCTGGAAAAATGGGTTTTAGAGGATCTAAGAAAAACACTCCTTATGCTGCACAAGTTGCTGCTGAAGATTGTTCAAAAGAGGCTCATGACTTCGGATTACGTAAAGTGAAGGTATTTGTTAAAGGTCCAGGAGGTGGACGTGAATCAGCTATTCGTTCAATTCACAATTCAGGAATTGAAGTTACTGAGATCGTTGACGTTACGCCAATGCCTCATAATGGATGTCGTCCTCCAAAAAGAAGAAGAGTATAGTAATAGAAAAGAGCATAGATTATCGAAGGAAAGCCTTAATTCATAATCTCTTTTCATAATTTAAATTAAAATGGCAAGATACACAGGTCCAAAATCAAAGATTGCGCGCCGTTTCAAAGACCCTATTTTCGGTCCTGATAAAGCGTTAGACAAAAAAGCGTATGGTCCAGGTCAACACGGACCTAACAAACGTAGAGGTGCTAAAACATCTGAGTATGGAATTCAGCTTAATGAAAAACAAAAAGCTAAATACACATACGGAATTTTAGAAAAACAATTCTCAAACATGTTTGAGAAAGCTTCTAGAATGAAAGGTATTACAGGTGAATTATTGTTACAATTGTGTGAGTCACGTTTGGATAATACAATTTACCGTTTAGGTGTTTCACCTACAAGAAGTGGAGCTAGACAATTAGTTTCACATAGACATATTACTGTAAATGGTGAGGTATTAAATATCCCATCTTACCAAGTTAAAATTGGTGATGTAATTGGAGTTCGTGAGAAATCAAAATCGTTAGAAGTTATTTCTAATTCTTTATCTTCAAATAATAAGAAGTACGATTGGTTAGATTGGAATTCTTCTGATATGACTGGTAGAATGCTTAGCGTTCCATCTCGTGAGATGATTCCAGAAAATATCAAAGAACAGTTAATCGTCGAATTATATTCTAAATAATAAATAAGCATTAACATGGCAATTCTTGACTTCCAAAAACCTGATAAGGTTATCATGATTCAATCCGATGAGCATCAAGGACAATTTGAATTCCGTCCTTTGGAGCCTGGTTATGGTATCACAGTAGGTAATGCATTACGTCGTATTTTGCTCTCTTCTTTAGAAGGATTTGCAATTTCGTCTGTTCGTATTGAAGGAGCTGATCATGAATTCACTACTATTAAAGGTGTTGTAGAAGATATTACTGAAATAATTTTGAATTTAAAACAAGTTCGTTTTAAACAACAAATTGAAGGTACAGACACTGAGACAGTTATTGTTTCTATTTCAGGTCAAAATAAACTTACAGCTGGTGATATTGGTAAATTCACTTCTGCATTCCAAGTACTAAATTCTGATTTAGTAATTTGTAATATGGAATCTTCTGTTAAATTAGAGTTAGAATTAACGATTATTAAAGGTCGTGGTTATATTCCTGCAGAAGAAAATAAATTGAATAATGCTCCTTTCGGAACTATTTTTGTTGATTCAATTTTCACACCTATTAAAAATGTGAAATTTGCGGTTGAAAATTACCGTGTTGAACAAAAAACAGATTACGAAAAATTAGTATTAGATATCGTAACAGATGGTTCAATTCATCCAAAAGAAGCTTTAAAAGAAGCTGCTAAGATCTTAATTCACCATTTTATGTTGTTCTCAGATGAGAGAATTACTTTAGATAGCGAAATTAAAGCAGATTCTGAAGAGTTTGATGAAACTTCTTTACATATGCGTCAGTTATTGAAAACAAAATTAGTAGATATGGATTTATCTGTGCGTGCTTTAAATTGTTTGAAAGCTGCTGATGTTGAAACATTAGGAGATTTGGTATCATATAACAAAAATGATTTGTTGAAATTCCGTAATTTTGGTAAAAAGTCATTAACTGAGTTGGAAGATTTAGTTGATAATAAAGGACTTACTTTCGGAATGAATGTTGCCAAATACAAATTGGATAAAGATTAGAACCGAATTAAAATATTGAAATGAGACACGGTAAAAAAAATAATCATTTAGGTAGAACTGCTTCACATAGAGCAGCTATGCTATCTAACATGGCTTCGTCTTTGTTATTGCATAAGCGTATTAATACAACTGTTGCAAAGGCAAAAGCTCTTAGAGTTTACATTGAGCCATTATTAACAAAATCAAAAACAGATTCTACTCACTCAAGAAGAATTGTTTTTAGTCAATTGCAAAATAAAGAAGTAGTTACTGAATTATTCAGAGAAATTGCTCCTAAAATTGCAAACAGACCAGGTGGTTACACTAGAATTATTAGAACAGGTTACAGATTAGGTGATAATGCTGAAATGTGTTTAATTGAATTAGTTGATTACAACGAAATTTATTCTAATGAAGCAGCTAAGAAAACAACTCGTCGTTCTAGGAGAGGTGGTAAAAAAGCTGATGATGTTGTAGCTACTGCAACTTCTTCTGATGAAGTAGCAAATGATTCTACTGAAGAAGCATCTGCTGATGAATCTTCAAATGATGAAGTTACAGAAGATTAATTTGAATTAATTTTTAAATATAAAAGGGGAATGGTAACATTCCCCTTTTTTTATGAACAATTTTCTGTATTATTAAATTGAAATCTTAAATTTGCAAAAAAAATAAAAATGGAGGAAAAAAAATCAGCTGTAATTATTTTACAAGATGGGACTGTTTTTGAAGGTAAAGCTATAGGTTATATTGGAACTACTACAGGTGAAATTGCTTTTAATACAGGCATGACTGGATATCAAGAAGTTTTTACAGACCCTTCATATTTTGGTCAGATTTTGATTATGAACACAGTTCATATCGGTAATTATGGTGTTAACGATTTAGATGTTGAATCTGATGGTATTAAAATTTCAGGATTAGTTACCAAAAAGTTTTCAGAAGTTTATTCTAGACCTAATGCTGATGGATCTCTTGAAGATGTTTTGATTAAGAATAAAACGGTTGGTATTTCTGATATTGATACAAGAGCTTTAGTTCGTCACATTAGAAGTAAAGGAGCAATGAATGCTATTATTTCTTCTGAGGATATTTCACATGAGGACTTAAAAAAACAACTTTCACTTGTTCCTTCAATGGAAGGTTTAGAGTTATCTTCTCATGTAGCAACAACTGAACCATTTGAATCTAAAAATGATGATTCAAAGTATAAAGTTGCTTTATTAGACTTTGGTGTTAAGCAAAATATCATTCGTTGTCTTGTAGATAGAGGTTGTCATGTTAAAGTTTTTCCATTAAATACTTCTTTACAAGAAATTAATCAGTTCAATCCTGATGGATATATGTTGTCGAATGGTCCTGGTGATCCATCATCAATGCCAACTTCAATTTCAATAGTTAAAGAAATCGTTGAACAAAATAAACCTGTTTTTGGCATTTGTTTAGGTCATCAAATTTTAGCATTATCACAAGGATTAACTACTCGAAAAATGTTTAATGGACATAGAGGAATTAATCATCCAATTTTAAATCTTAAAACTGGTAAAGGTGAAATTACATCTCAGAATCATGGTTTTGTTGTTTCTGAAGAAAGTATTTCAAATAATCCTCAAATCGCAGTTACTCATAAACATTTGAATGATGATACTATTGCAGGTATTGAGATTATTGGAAAACCTATCTTTTCTGTTCAATATCACCCAGAAGCGTCTGCAGGACCTCACGATTCTAGATATTTATTTGATCAATTTATAGACAACTTAAAATTACATAAAGCATGAGTTATATTGCAAAAATAGTTGGAAGACAAATTCTTGACTCAAGAGGGAATCCAACAGTCGAAGTAGATGTTATTACTACTAATGGTGTTTTAGGAAGAGCAGCAGTTCCATCAGGTGCTTCAACTGGTATTCATGAAGCTGTTGAATTACGTGATGGTGACAAATCTATTTATTTAGGTAAAGGAGTTCTTAACGCTGTTAATAATGTAAATACTATTATTAATGAAGCATTGCATGGTTTTGATGTATTAGATCAAAAAAGTATAGATATTGCAATGATTAAGTTAGATGGAACAGAAAATAAATCTAATTTAGGAGCAAATGCTATTTTAGGTGTATCACTTGCAGTTGCAAAAGCTGGAGCAATTGAATCAGGTTTAAGTTTACACAAATATATTGGTGGTGTTGGTGCGGTTACTTTACCTGTTCCAATGATGAATATCTTAAACGGAGGTTCTCATGCTGATAATTTAATAGATATTCAAGAGTTTATGGTTATGCCTTTCGGTGCAACTTCTTTTTCTGAAGGATTGAGATGGGGTACTGAGATATTTCATAATTTGAAAAATGTATTGAAATCTAAAGGAATGTCAACAAACGTTGGTGATGAAGGTGGATTTGCTCCAAATTTAGGATCTAACGAAGAAGCAATTCAAGTTGTGTTAGAAGCTGTTGAAAAAGCTGGGTTTAAGCCAGGAGAAGATGTGTATATTGCATTAGATGCTGCTTCATCCGAATTTTACAATGCTGATAAAGGTTTATACATTTTTGAATCTACTGGTGATGAAATGACTTCAAGTCAATTAGTTGATTTCTGGAAAGATTGGACGAATAAATATCCAATTGCATCTATTGAAGATGGATTAGCAGAAGACGATTGGGCTGGTTGGAAGTTAGCTACTGACACTATTGGAGATAAAGTTCAATTGGTTGGGGATGATTTATTTGTAACAAATACAAAACGTTTAGCAAGAGGGATTAAAGAGAATATCGCAAATTCTATTTTGGTTAAAGTTAATCAGATTGGTTCTTTAACTGAGACGATTGAAGCTGTGCAATTAGCAACAAGAAATCAATATACTTCTGTTATGAGTCATAGAAGTGGTGAAACAGAGGATTCTACAATTGCAGATTTAGCGGTTGCTTTAAATACTGGCCAAATAAAAACAGGATCAGCATCTAGAAGTGATAGAATGGCTAAATACAATCAATTATTGAGAATTGAGCAGGAATTGGGTGAAAGTGCAATATATCCTGGAAAAGATTTCAAATTTTTATAATTTTTTTCGAACAATAAATAAGAAAAAGGAAGTTTTACTTCCTTTTTTTATTTTTTAGCATTCCAATTTTAAAGATTTAACATTTTGTTTTTTTTTCTAATATCCCACAACCTTTGAGATTATATTTCGTTAATGAAATTGTAATAAACTATACTAAAATGAAAACTATTAATTTATTTTTATTCCTTTTAATTAATTTCATTTCTTTATCACAAAATAAAAGTGAAGAAATAACCTTTTTTGCTCAATGCAAATTTGAGATAAATGATCAAAAAGAATTAAAAATTCTTGAAGAAAAAATAAGGCAAAATCCAAATGTTAAAGTTGTTAGATTAGATTTTGTTTCTCAAAGATCATTTATTTTAACAAAAAACATTTCCGAATTAACTGAAGTGCAATTTTCGTCTTGGTTTGAAAATTATATTGATTCAATTTCATGTATTCAAATTGGGGTTTATGGAATTGATAAAATTAATCCTTATCCATTTACTAATTGTAACAATAAATGAAAATGAAAGTAACAGTAATTATTTTAACGTTTTTATTTATTGGAAAAATATTTTCTCAATCAAATAATTGTTCTGGCGCGGTTTCAGGATGTTCTACACCTGGATTTAATATCTCCCCACCAGATCCTGCAACTGATATTCCAGATTTCGGAACAGGTACTATTTCAAATCCATCTACAAATCCAAATGCAAGTCCTGGCAATACTGGTTGTTTATTAACAGGTGAAACGAGTTCTACATTTATTACAATAAATATTGTTTCAAATGGTACATTAGCATGGTCAATTCAAGGTGCAACTCCAGGTTGTTTTGACTGGATAATGTGGCCGTACAATTCAACAACTTGTGCTTCTATTCAAGCAGGAACATTGCCTCCAGTTGCTTGTTGTTGGAATGGTGCTTGCGGAGGCTTCACAGGAATGTGTTTGCCAGGTGCTTTACCAGCAGGAGCAAATCAAGGTGATTTTGAAAATGCATTAAATGTTTTGGCTGGTCAATCTTATTTGTTATGTTTATCAAATTTTAGTAGCACACAACAAAATGTAAACTTAAATTTCTTTGGAACAGCTCAAGTTGTATGTGGAGTAGATGCAGCTGACCAAACGATATGTGTAGGAAGTTCAGCAACTGTTAATATTAATACATCTGGTTTATTAAATCCAACTTTTCAATGGCTTGAAACGGCAAATGTTTCTAATCCTGCTGCAGGTTCAAGTGTAATAGTAACTCCTACATCAACAATTACCTATCATGTTATTGTTTCTGATCCAAGCTCAACTCCACCATTTATAGATACGGCTGTTTTTACAATTACAGTTGTTAATCCTCCCGTCCCTAATGCGGGAATAGAAGACACTATTTGTTTAGGTTCTTTGATTCAATTAAATGGAATTATTTCAAATTTAACTGATACATATTTATGGAGTGTAAACTCAACGGGGATTAATCCAATACCTGCCGTAACATATACACCTAATTCAAATGCGTTAAATGCTCAAGTAAACGTAAATCAGCCGGGCGCATATCAATTTATTCTTTCAGAAAATAATTTAACCTGTGGAATTAAAACTGACACAGTAAATGTTTTTGTATCAAATATTACCCAGACGGTAACAAAAACAAATCCAACATGTTTTGGCGGTAACGATGGAGCAATTCAAATAAACAGTGTAAATGCTGTGCAATATAGTTTTGACAATGGGGTGACTTGGGTTAATAATTCTATTCAAACAGCATTAGTAAGTGGAACTTACAACGTATGCTCTAAAAATGCAGAAGGCTGTCAGACATGCAGTAATATTATTTTAGCTGATCCCGCAATGGTAACTATAAGTCTTTCTAATGATACTGTAATTTGTCAAAATGGAACAGCTACTTTGATTGCGAATTCAACAGGTGGTAATATATATACTTTTCACTGGTCACAAACAAATCTAACGAATAATATTCAAACTGTAAATCCAATTTCAAATTTTTATTTCCATGTTTTCGCTGAAAATGAAAATGGTTGTATATCAAGAACAGATAGCATTCATGTTACTCTATTTGATTCTTTGACAGGAACAATTACACCGAATACGTCAATTTGTCCTGGATATCCAAC
>CANGHX010000040.1 GCA_947453715.1 Flavobacteriales bacterium
ACAAAAACGTAAGCCGGTTTTTCTTTTGAGAAGAAATTTTCAACTTCAATCTGATGCTTTAGATCGAGTTCACTGGAAGTTCTAAAAATAATATTTGTAAAACCTAAGTTTTCTAATTTTCTGACAATTGCTGAACCAACCATTCCTCTATGTCCAGCAACATATATTTTATCTTGAAAATTCATTATTTATTCAAAATAATTTTTCATTGTATAACCACCTTCCTTCAAGAAAATTTGTTTTTCCATCAATCGAAGATCATTTTTCATCATATCTTGAACTAATTCAGATAATTTGAATTCAGGAGTCCAACCTAATTTTTCTTTAGCTTTCGTTGCATCTCCAATTAATAATTCAACTTCTGTTGGTCTAAAATATCTAGGATCTACAGCCAATACTTCTTTTCCTATTTCAATTTCATAATTAGGATTTGAACATGATTTTACAAAACCTTTTTCATCAATTCCTTCACCTTTAAATTCAAGTTCTATTCCAACTTCATTGAAAGCCATTTTTACAAAATCTCTAACTGTAGTTGTCTTTCCTGTTGCGATAACCCAATCTTCAGCTTCTTCTGCCTGAAGAATCATCCACATCATTCGTACATAATCCTTCGCATGTCCCCAATCACGTTGAGCATCCAAGTTACCTAAGTATAATTTATCTTGAAGTTGCATCGCAATTTTAGAAACTGCTCTTGTGATTTTTCTAGTTACAAAAGTTTCTCCTCTAATTGGAGATTCATGGTTAAACAGAATACCATTACAAGCAAAAATATTATAGGCTTCTCTGTAATTTACGGTAATCCAATAAGCATACATTTTAGCAACAGCATATGGACTACGAGGATAAAAAGGTGTTTTTTCAGATTGAGGAACTTGTTGAACCAAACCATACAATTCAGAAGTAGATGCTTGATAGATTCTAACTTTTTTATCTAAATTTAATATACGAATAGCTTCTAATAATCTTAATGTTCCTAAACCATCAGCATTAGCAGTATATTCTGGCGTTTCAAAAGAAACTTGAACATGACTCATTGCAGCTAAATTATAGATCTCATCAGGTTGGACTTCCTGAATTATTCGAATCAAATTCGTACTATCAGTCATATCACCATAGTGTAGTATGAAATTTTGATTATTTACATGTGGATCTTGGTACAAGTGATCAATACGATCTGTATTGAAACTTGAAGATCTTCTTTTTATACCATGTACTATATAACCTTTGTTTAATAAAAATTCACTCAAATAAGCTCCATCTTGTCCAGTAACTCCTGTAATTAATGCAATTTTTTGCCCCATTTTTTTAATCTTTTTTTTACAATATACTACAGCTTCGCCGTTCTCAATTACATTCGTAATTAAGTACGTTAACCTTTTTCGTCAGCTTAAAACTAACTTATTTTATTTACAAATGATAATGGAATATCCACTAACATTTTATTTTCTAATGCACTAATTTCAATCAATAAACGATGATTTCCTTTTATCATTACAGATAAGCCAGACATCCCCTTTAATGGACCTTTGATAACTTCGATGTAATCACCTGTGAATATTTTATCTGTATATTCTAATTTTGTTAAATCAATGTTAGAAATTAGAATTCTTAAATTTTCAATTTCTTCGCCTTTAATAATTGCTGGTTTTGATAATAATTTCAAAACACATACAACACCTTGAATTTCAAGTATTTTTCTAAAATCTTTTTTACTACAATTTATAAAAACAAAGGATGAAATTAATGGTACAATTACTTTTTTTTTGCGATCACTCCAAAGCCGAATTTCAGTTCTTAGAGGTAAAAATGAATAAAGTCCAGCATCTAAAAGTCGTTCATGGACTTTTTTTTCTGCTCTAGATTTTGTTCTAAAAGCAAACCAGTTTATTTCATTTTCAACGACTTCCATTTAATTGCAATCAATTTAATGCTATAAAACAACAATTTTTGTAATCGTAGTATTGTAATTTTGTTTTTTCAAAAAATAGCTATAATTCAAAATAATAATTGCGAATATAAGAAACTTTAGGTAATGAATTAAGCTATTTCATCGATGAATTAAGGAATTTTTATTTTTAAATAAAATTACGTAGTTCTTTTTTTGCTTTTAATTATCTTTGACGAAATACTCATTTTTTATGTCAGAAGATAATAAAATCATATTTTCAATGGTGGGTGTTACGAAAGTAACTCCAATTGGAAAACCAATTATTAAAAACATTTATTTATCATTTTTCTACGGTGCTAAAATTGGTATCATTGGTTTAAATGGTTCAGGAAAATCAACAGTAATGAAAATTATTGCTGGATTAGATAAGTCTTATCAAGGAGACGTGGTCTTTTCACCTGGTTACACTGTAGGTTATTTACCTCAAGAACCAGAATTAGATGAGAAAAAAACAGTGAAGGAAATTGTAATGGAAGGTGTTCAAGAAACGGTTGATGCGTTGAAAGAATACGAAGAAATTAACAATTCTTTCATGGATGAAGAAATATTAAATGATCCAGATAAAATGGATAAATTAATTGCTCGTCAAGGTCAAGTTCAGGATCGTATTGATGCATTAGATGCATGGGAACTAGACGCAAAATTGGAAAGAGCAATGGATGCATTACGATGTCCACCTGATGATCAATTAATTGGAACATTGTCTGGAGGAGAGAGACGACGTGTTGCTCTTTGCCGTTTGTTATTACAAAATCCTGATATATTATTATTAGATGAGCCTACCAATCACTTGGATGCTGAGTCTATTGAATGGTTAGAACAACATTTACAACAATATAAAGGAACTGTAATTGCTGTAACGCACGATAGATATTTCTTAGATAACGTTGCTGGTTGGATTTTAGAATTAGATAGAGGTGAGGGGATTCCATTTAAAGGAAACTATACTTCTTGGTTGGAGCAAAAAGGTGAACGTTTAAGAGCTGAAGAAAAAACTGCTTCTAAACGTCAAAAAATGTTAGCGCAAGAGTTGGATTGGGTTCGTATGAATCCTAAAGCTCGTCAGGCGAAATCGAAAGCACGTTTATCAAATTATGATAAAATGTTGTCTGAAGAATTGAAAGAAAAAGAGGCTACTTTAGAGATTCCAATTCCAAACGGACCTCGTTTAGGTAATAATGTAATAGATGCAGTGAATGTAGCTAAAGCATTTGGAGATAAATTGTTATATGATGATTTAAACTTCAAACTACCACCTGCAGGAATCGTTGGTGTAATCGGCCCAAATGGTGCTGGTAAAACGACAATCTTCAAAATGATCATGGATGAAATTCAACCTGATGCTGGTGAGTTTACAGTTGGAGAGACCGTTAAAATTGGTTATGTTGATCAGTCTCATAAAGATATTCATCCAGATAAAACGATTTTTGAGGTTGTAGCAAATGGTTTAGAATTGATTGAAATTGGAAATCAAAAAATCAATGCTAGAGCTTATATTTCTAAATTCAATTTTGCAGGTTCTGATCAAAATAAGAAAGTTGGTTTATTATCAGGAGGTGAGCGTAATCGTTTGCATTTAGCGATGACTTTAAAAACAGAAGCGAACGTTTTGTTATTAGATGAACCTACAAATGATATTGATGTTAATACTTTAAGAGCATTAGAGGAGGGGATAATGAATTTCGCAGGTTGTGCAGTTGTAATTTCTCACGATAGATGGTTCTTAGATCGTATTTGTACACACATACTAGCTTTCGAAGGTGATTCTCATGTATACTGGTTTGAAGGTTCATATTCAGAATACGAAGAAAACAGAAAGAAACGTTTAGGTGATAATGCTCCGAAACGAATTAAATACAGAAAACTGATTAAATAATTATAAATTTAAAAATGTTGAATGATTAATGTTTGATTTTGAAAAAATAATGTTTAATTTTAATATAAAATCATCTTTATATGAAAGAAAACTTAATTAAAACCAAATCATTTCAGTTTGCATTACATTCAATAAGTATTTACAAATCTATGCTTCTACAGAAAGAGTTTATTATTTCAAAACAATTTATTAGGAGTTCAACCAGTATTGGAGCAAACGTTCAAGAAGCGGATGCCGGAATTTCTAAAAAAGATTTTGTTGCTAAAATGAGTATAGCTTCAAAAGAGGCAAGAGAAACGTTGTATTGGTTGAATTTACTTGAATCTTCAGATTTAGTAAAATTAGAACTTAAAGAAATAAAAAAAGAATGTGAGGAAATTGTCAGAATTTTAACTGCTGTAGTGAAAACATGTCAAACTCAATTAAACATTAAAAATTAATAATTAAGCATTGTAATATGTCTGATCCTTTACACGGAAAAACATTAGAATCAATTTTAAATGAACTTGTTGAAGAACTTGGATGGGAACATATGGGGTATTTGATTGATATTAATTGTTTTAACAATGATCCAAGTGTTACGAGTAGTTTGAAGTTTTTAAGAAAAACTCCTTGGGCTCGTAAGAAAGTGGAGGAATTGTATATTCGAAAAATTGTGGAAAAAATTAATTGAGAAAAACAATTAAACATTAAGCATTAAAAATTAAGAATTATAAAAAAAATGAGCATAAGAAATTTAGAACCAAAAGCAATGTGGAATCATTTTGCTGATTTAAATGCAGTTCCACGTCCATCTAAAAAGGAAGAAAGAGTTATCGAATTTATGATGAATTTCGGTAAATCTTTAGGTTTAGAAACGATACAAGACAAAATCGGAAATGTAATTATTAAAAAACCTGCATCTAAAGGGATGGAAGATAGAGAGACTGTAATTTTACAATCTCATATCGATATGGTTCATCAAAAAAATTCAGATACTGTTTTTGATTTTGATACGCAAGGAATCGAAATGCTTGTAGATGGTGATTGGGTAAAAGCAAATGGAACAACTTTAGGAGCGGATAACGGAATTGGTGTTGCATCAATTATGGCTATTTTAGCTTCTTCTGATATTGATCATCCTGCAATTGAAGGGATGTTTACGATTGATGAAGAAACAGGTATGACTGGAGCAATTCATTTAGATGGATCTAATTTTACGGGAAAAATATTATTGAATCTTGATACAGAAGATGATGATGAATTATCAATAGGATGCGCAGGAGGAATTGATACCAATACTTCTTACAACTATTCGCAAGTTGATATAAATAAAGATTTTATCGGATATCAAATTTCGATTAAAGGTTTATTAGGAGGGCATTCAGGAATGGATATCGATAAAGGTCGTGGAAATGCGAATAAACTGATGAACCGTATTCATTATCATTTACATTCATTGACTGAACTTCAAATTATTTCAATTGATGGAGGAAGTTTGAGAAATGCAATTCCTCGCGAGTCAAAATCTGTAATTGCAATTCATAAAGATTACGCTCCGACTTTTGAAAAAGAAATCACTCGTATAGCTCAAGAATTAGCTTTTGAATTAAAAACGATTGAGCCACATTTAGAAATTCATTGGACACCAACAGAAATTTCAGGAAAAGCAATTTCTTCTGAAGACATGATGAAAATCTTAAATGCTTTATATTCTGTTCATAATGGCGTTTTTAGAATGAGTCCAGATATTCAAGGTTTAGTTGAGACTTCTTCAAGTTTAGCAAGAGTGATCGTGAAGGAAGGATCTTTTATTACACAATCGCTTCAACGAAGTAGTGTTGAGAGTACAAAATCAGATGTTGCAAATTCAATTCGTGCATCATTCGAAAATATTGGAGCAGCAGTTGTTCAAAGTGGAGATTATCCAGGATGGCAACCAAATCCAACATCACCGATATTAAATTTGATGACTGATTTATATAAAGAGATATTTAAAGATGAACCTCATGTGAAAGCATGTCACGCTGGATTAGAATGTGGAATTTTAGGAAAACATTTACCAGGTACAGATATGATTTCATTTGGTCCAAATATTCGTGCAGCTCATTCACCGGATGAAAAAGTTCAAATTTCTTCAGTACAAAAATATTGGGGGTACCTACTAGAAACATTGAAACGTATTCCAAAAAAATAATTTTTAACGAACAAATGGTCTTCTCAAATGGGAAGACCATTTTTAATTATACAGATGGATTTTCAAGAACAAGCAAGAAAAGAATTAATGGATTTAGCGAATGCTAGAATGCCTTATGGTAAATACAAAGGTTATTTGTTAGTTGAAATTCCTGAATATTATCTTGTTTGGTATAAAGGGAAAGGTTTTCCTGATTCAAAAATTGGTCGACAATTAGAGCAAATGTTGGAAATTAAGACAAATGGATTAGAAGGATTGATTTATAAGTTGGTGATTAAATAGGTTGCAGATTTCAAATTGACAAATTACAAATTTATTAAAGAGTATAATTTGTAGTTTTAATATTTTCCTCCTTGAGGAGAGCAAATATATTTGCGAAGACTAATCGGTAGCATGAGGATATTAAGGGAGGTGAAAATTAGAATTTGTATTTCGAAGCGAAACGATACTGAATTGAGTAAATAGCTGTCATCCTCCTCGATCCTCCTTCAAAGGAGGAAGATAGTTATCGATACAGAATTAGTTTAATATTTGTCACCAATCTCAATTCTCTCAAGGTTGGAATAATTATTAATTGTGAAATGAACTAAAAACGCTAAGAAGGACTTCTGTTGGAACAACTTTGTTTGGGTAGTTTTCCATTATTCTCAAAATTTCATTTGTAGCTAGCGGATTTAATCCCATTTTAATTCCAGCTTGTTTGATGTATTCTATTTCTGAATCGCTTGTGTTTGAATCAACATTCATAACTAAAACTAATCTATGAAACTGAACGATTCGATCGAATTCTAATTTAGGCGGAAGAAATTGAATGTATTGTTCGAACAATTGAATGAATTCATCTTTAGAAACGCCCATTTGAGAAGCAAGAGAAAGTAAAAACTGAAATTCCATGTCTCTTAAATCGTTATCAGTCTTTGCTAATTTGATTAATTCTGTTAGAATTCCTAGTTTATCTTTTTTATTATCATCTTTCATATACGAAAAATCTTTTAGATTTTATAATCCTTCAATTGCTAAAAAACTAACTGTTAAGAAGCAAGCTTTTTCTAAATGCTCAGGTAGATGATCTTTATTCCACGGATGAGCACTTCCGAAAGTGTGATCAGCTTCTTCAATTTCAAATAATCGAGTTCTTCTCCAGCCAGCAATATTTTTACCTTCTTCCAATTCTACAGAAGTGTCAGCATCGCCATGAATTAAAAAAGTTGGTTTTTTAGAAGTTTCACAAACAGATTGAATGTTTAATTTATCTTTATTTGCTTCAAAATCTTCAAATTGAGAATATTTATTTGGCATCTTTTGATTTGTTCGACCATTCACAACGTAACGTGTACCTTGAGTTTTCCATACTTTTAATTCTGAACCTGTTGGAAATCTTTTCTCAATATCGCAAATACCAGCCCAAGAAACCACTTTATCAACCCGAGGATCTAAAGCGGTTAATAAAGCGATTCCACCACCTCTTGAATGACCAATTAAAGTAATAGAAGGTAAAGATTGAAATTTAGTCTCTAACCAACTTAATCCAGATTGTAAATCGAATAATTCTTTAGAATAATTGTTTTGACCAAAAGCTTCTAAATCTGGAAAATCAATTGGATTTTCAATCGTTCCACCATTGTGACTTACATTGTATTTACAAAATCCAAATCCTAAATCTGTGAAGTATTTTTCAACTAAATTCCAACAACCCCAATCCTTGTAACCCATGTAACCATGGATAAAAACCATTAATTGATTGTTAAAATTTTCTGGAATTGTCAAGTCGATTAAACTTTGTCGACCATCTGCTCCAGTATAGATTTGATTCTTTAAATTGATTGCGTTCATGTGGCAAAATTATAAATAACTATTGAATTAGGATTCTTTCTTTATAATTTCACAATTTCATTATCTTTATAGATTAAAATTAGATAACATAGATGAAAATTTCAGCTTCCATTTATAGCGATAAAAAACGTCCATTAAAAGAAGTAATTGAAGATTTAGTTCAGCATCAAGTTGAATTACTTCATGTTGATTGCAACGATGATTTGAGCGTTTTTGAAGATATAAAGCAAATAAGAACGTGGTGTAATCTACCAATCGATTTACATATTATTACTGAAAATCCTTCGAAATATTATTCCTTATTAGAAGAAAATCCAGTTGAATACTTGACTTTTCAATTCGAAGATTTGAAAGAACCTTTGAATATTCCATCAACTATAACTGGAAAAAAAGGTTTAGCGATTATTACTCCAACGGATATTGAGGTTTTTGAAGCGTATAGTTCATTTGACTTTATTTTAATCATGGCGACAATTCCAGGTCAAAGTGGCGGTAAATTTGATACTTATAACTTTTCGAAAATACGTAAATTCAGAAAGTTATTTCCTGATAAATCAATTCATGTAGATGGAGGTGTAAATGGAGAAGTTTCATTCATTTTAAGAAATATGGGAGTTAGTTCTTCTGTTTCAGGATCTTATTTATTTAATGCTCCAAGTATCGGACATGCATTGATGAATTTAACAAAACGTGAAGTAGAATCTGAATTTCAATTGAAAGATTTCATGATTCCAGTTTCAGAATCCCCAGTGATTTTTGATAATGAATTGACGTTAGAACATGTTTTGAAAACAATTGAAAAAGGGAATTTAGGATTTTGTATTGTATTAGATGATCATCATCATTTTAAAGGCCTTATTTCAAATGCAGATGTTCGAAAAGGATTATTGAAACATATAAAGGATTTAAATGAAATAAATGTTTTGGAGTTAATTAATGAACATCCAAAGCATATTTTCGAAAATGAAACCGTCTTCGATTTATTAAAACTTATTAAAAATTGTGCTTTTCCAATTATGTACTTACCAGTGTTAAAAAAAGATGGTAAAGTAGCCGGAATTGTTACTTTTGTGAATCTAATTAAAAGTGAATTATGATTATTCAATTAAAAAACGCCATTTCTTCTTCGGAAGCAAGTCAATTAGCTATTGATAATAAAGCATTTCACATTGTTTCAGATGGAAATAATGTCTTAATAACAGGTTCTGGAGTAAAAGAAGTTCCAGCGAGTTTGCAAGATAAAACAGATAAATCATGGGTTTTTGCGAATGATATTCAATTGGCTTCAAAAGAATATCGTTCTGAAAAAAGAACGGTTAAGATTGGAGACATTACAATAGGTGGTGATACTAAAAACACAGTTTTAATTGGTGGTCCTTGTTCAGTTGAATCAGAAGAACAAATTCGTGAATCATCTGAATTATTGAAAGAATTAGGTTTGTCTACTTTAAGAGGAGGTTGCTACAAACCACGTACAAGTCCATATAGTTTTCAAGGTTTGGAGTTAGAAGGATTAAAACTTCTTGCTAAAATGCGTGAAGAATATGGTTTGAATGTTATTACAGAAGTAAGAGATGCCACTCAAATTCAAGATGTAATTGAATATTCTGATGTTATTCAGGTTGGAGCGAAAGCAATGTACGATCAAGGTATTCTAAGAGCTTGTGCGAAAACACAAAAACCTGTTTTAATAAAAAGAGGTTTCGGTACTACGTTACAAGAATTTGTTCAAGCTGCTGAATTTGTATTATCAGGAGGAAATGAAAATGTGATTTTATGTGAAAGAGGTATTCGTACGTTTGAAACTGGAACACGTTTTACTTTAGATTTATGTGGTGTTGCTTGGTTACAAGAGAAAACTAATTTACCAATTGTTTTAGATCCAAGTCATGCGATGGGTTATGCTTATGGAGTTCCAGTATTAGCAAGAGCTTGCGTAGCAATGGGAATTGATGGTTTGTTGATTGAAGCACATCCTAATCCAAAAGTAGCTAAATCGGATGCTTCTCAACAATTAAATCATGCTGAGTTCAAAGCATTACTAGAAACTTTACGACCAGTTGCTGAAGCGGTAGGTTATAAAATGATATAAATAATTTTAGATTTTTGATTTTGAATTTTAGATGATTACAATTCAAAATCAAAAATCCATAATACAAAATTCAAAAAGGTGTTTTTAGAACAGAATATTAAAGGAATTTGCAGTAAATACGGTGTTGAATTTCAAGATTTCTTAGGAGATTTTGGAATTGAAAATGTCTTAGAAATGTCCATTTTTGATTTACAAGCTGTTTGTGATGAAAATACGATTGATTTACATTCATTGTTGTTTAAACCAATGTTTAAAACGGAACAATGGAAAAATAAATTGAATAAAATCAAATTGTTAGTATTGGATGTGGATGGCGTGATGACTGATGGTGGAATGTATTTCACAGAAAGCGGAGATCAATTCAAAAAGTACAATACGAAAGATGGAATGGCTGTTCTTCATTTGACTAAAAATGATTTTCAAGTAGCGATTATTTCTTCTGGTTTTAAATCTGAAATGGTAAAAGCACGTTCAGAAATGTTAGGTATTCAACATTTTTATGTCGGAAGAGATAGAAAAATAAATATTTTGACCGATATTTGTGAAAAATTAACAATCCAATTAGAGAATGTTGCAATGATCGGAGATGATATCAATGATTTAGAAATAATTAAACAAATTGGTTTTTCAGCGTGTCCTTCAGATGCCGTTGATGTTGTTAAAAGTAATGTAGATGTAATCTTGAATAAAAAAGGTGGAGAAGGATGTGTAAGAGAATTTATCGATGCTTATTTATTAAAAGAACCATTAAATTAATTTAATTTAGAATAGAACTATTTAGTATGGAAGAAGTAAAAATTGGAATCATTCGCGAAGGTAAAGTTCCACCAGATAAGCGTGTTCCTCTTACTCCTAAACAGTGTAAACAAGTTGAAGCAAAATTCCCTAATGTTAAAGTGATTGTTCAACCTAGCCCAATTAGAGCTTACAAGGATGAAGATTATATTGCAGAAGGCATAACAGTTCAAGAAGATTTGACAGGCTGTGATTTAATTGCTGGTGTAAAAGAAGTGAATATCAGTGACTTGATTCCAAACAAAAAGTTCATGTTCTTCTCTCATACGTTTAAAAAGCAACCATATAATCGTGATTTATTAAGAGCAATCTTAGATAAAAAGATTCAATTAATTGATTACGAGGTTTTAAAAAATAAAGATAACAAACGAATTATAGGTTTTGGCCGATATGCAGGTATTGTAGGAACTTATAATGGTTTTAGAACTTATGGATTGAAACATAAGTTATATTCTATCAAAGAAGCGAATTTATGTAAAGATCGAGTGGAAGTAGAAGAAGAATTAAAAAAAGTAGTTCTTCCTAAAAACACTCGCATTGTATTGACTGGATTTGGTAGAGTAGGGAATGGCGCAAGAGAAATCATCAAATTGTTACCAATTAAAGAAGTTTCTGCTGATGAATATATGAATGGTTCATTTGATGAGCCTATTTTTACACATATTGAAGTGGATGGATATTTTGGTAGAAAAGATGAAACTCCATTTGATAAAAAAGATTTTTATTCTAATCCAGAATTGTATAAATCGACCTTTACAAGATTTTTAGACAATACGGATATGTACATTCCTTGTCACTTTTGGAGTAATAAATCGCCAATTATAATCACAAGAGATGATTTGAAAAAAGCATCGAACAGATTATCAGTAGTTGCAGATATTTCTTGTGATATTGATTCAGCAATTGGTTGTACAATTCGTCCAAGTAAAATTGCAGATCCTATTTATGGTTACAATCCGATCACTGAAACAGAAGATGATTTTATGAAGGAAGGTGTAATCGCAGTGATGGCTGTTGATAATTTACCATGTGAATTACCTTTAGACGCATCAGAAGATTTTGGAGATAATCTAATCGATGAAGTTTTTCCTGCAATGTTTGGAGAAGATCCAGATGCAATTATTGAAAGAGGAAGTCAAACAAATTTAAATGGAGAATTAATGCCGCTTTTTTCATATTTAGATGAATATGTGAAAGGAGAATCGGTTTCAAAATAACAACATTAACACTATATCATGGAAAAAGGGAACAAAAAAATCATTAGAGGTTGGGTTTTTTATGACTGGGCAAATTCAGTTTATAATTTAGTTATTTCTTCTGCGATATTTCCTATTTTCTATGATAATGTTACAACTAATTATTTCAAATCTAAATTTTTTAATGTTAGTTTAGAAGATGCTTCAACAATGGAGTTACCTGAAAATGTCAACGTAACTGTTGACTTTTTTGGTTTTCAACTTTCAAATTCTGCGTTGATGAGTTTTGTACTTTCAGCATCTTTTTTAGTTGTTTCATTTTTATCGCCATTTCTTTCTGGTATTGCTGATTATTTGGGTAACAAAAAGAGATTTTTACAATTTTTCTGTTACTTAGGTTCTTTAGCATGTATTTCATTATACTATTTTTCTCCAGCTCATATTGAACTTGGATTATTCTCACTATTTCTAGCAAGTATAGGATTTTGGAACAGTTTGGTGTTCTATAATGCTTATTTACCCGAAATTGCTGAACCAAAAGACCATGATAAGATTTCTGCAAAAGGATTTTCAATGGGATATATCGGTGCGATGCTTTTATTAATTGTATGTTTAATAATGGTTAAAGCAGGTGATATTGGAATTTTAGATCATAATATTCCTGCAAGATGGTGTTTTGTTTTAGTTGGAATTTGGTGGATTGGTTTTTCACAAATAACATATCGCGCATTACCAAATACAAAATCTACTAAAGAAAAAGAAAAAGGATACGTTTGGAAAGGCTTTAAGGAATTGAAAAAAGTATTTGTTGAGTTTAAAAAAACAACACGATTAAAAAAATATTTAAGATCGTTTTTCTTTTTTAATACAGGAGTTCAAACGGTAATGTTAATGGCAACATTTTTCGCAAAAAAAGAAATCGATTGGCCAATTAATGAAATTACTGGAAAACCAGATGACAGTGGATTAATTATTGCAATTCTTTTGATTCAATTATTGGGTGCTGCAGGAGCATTTGCTATGTCAAGATTATCGAATAAAATTGGTAATATGCGAACTTTAATAATTGCTGTTTCTATTTGGGTATTAATTTGTGCAGCTGGTTTTATTATTCATACTCCAGTTGAATTTTACTTATTAGCTTGTGGTGTAGGTATTGTAATGGGAGGAGTTCAAGCTATTGCTCGTTCAACATATTCTAAATTTTTACCTGAAACTGAAGATCATACTAGTTATTTTTCATTTTATGATGTGACTGAAAAAATTGGAATAGTTACTGGAACATTGTTTTTTGGTGTTATGGAAGTTCTATTTGATTCAATGAGATATTCAATAGTATCAGTTGCATTCTTTTTTGTTTTAGGATTGATTTTCCTATTATTAGTTCCAAAAGAAGAAAAGTTATTACAATAAAAAATGGTGTCTTAGATAGTTCTAAGACACCATTAATATGATTAAGGTAAAACCTATTAAATCTTCTTAACTTTCACTGCATTCATTCCTTTCATTCCTCTTTCAAGTTCGAAAGTAACGTTGTCATTTTCTCGAATTTCTTCTAATAAACCGTGAACATGAACGAAATATTTTTCTTGAGTTGCTGTTTCTTTAATAAATCCAAAACCTTTTGAATCATTGAAAAACTCAACTTTTCCAGTTTTAGGAATTGTTAAATCTTCTGCCTCTCTTTTAGGAACACCTAATTCAATATTTTCAGCAATGATTTTTTTCTTTTTTGTTGGATCTGGCGGAGTGTCTGTAATGAATCCATTTTCATCTACATATGCCATCATACTATCTAAACCACCACCTGTAGCTGTAGATTTTCTCTCTTGTTGTTTGATTGCTTTGTCTTGACGTTTTTTTAAACGTTTTGCTTCTTTTTCTTTTTTACCAAAGGTTTCTTGCGATTTCGCCATTCAATACTTAATAAAATTATGTTTTAACTATTCACTTTGAATAGATTATAGAATTTAATAAATACAGATTTTGTAAAATTTGACGAAAGAAACTTATTATCAGCCTAAAACGAAGGAACTTACTTGAAAGGTATTTATACCAACTAATACATTACAAATGTACGATAAAAAAACTGAAAATCGTCTATCAAAATGAAGACATCAATTTATTTAGTCGATAAGTCCGCTGCCTAAAAGGAATAACAATGATTCACTTGCAACAAAATGATCTTTTTTGAATTTTAAACTACCACTAATTCGAATGTATTTTGAATTTGCTGCTTTGAAATTAAGATCAAAATGATCTGTACTTTCTATGAATTTTTTAGAAGCTTTATAGAGCGGGTACATTTCTAAAATTGACATCATAAATCCACCACCTTTAACATTCACAAAATTTGACAAATCACCTTTCATTTCAAGAATCGTTTGATTTGTATTAGAAATTAAAATTGGTTTTTCTGTCTTACCTAGATAAAAAGTGTTCGGTGAAATTTGTTTTACATAATAGATATATTCGCCAATGATGATTTTATTGTTTTCGAAGATAATTTCATCATGAATTGCATTTAAATTCGAATTTAAATAATCAATAATAGAGAAGTTTTCTTTTGTTGTGATTAATAAATCAATTCCAGGAATAACAACCATTTCATTGTTTAAATTTCCAAATTCAAGTCCACTATAATTCATTGATAAACTTTGAATTTCAGGCACTTCAATATTAATCTTATTTAGTAAACTTCTTAAACTATCATTTAATGATTTAGGAAAATATAAACTCGAGAAATGAAAACTACTTGTGTTTGATTTCAAGAAAGTGGCATTTGTTGTCAATTTATTTTTCAGACTCAAATCGCCCTCTATGATTAATTCATCATTTTTAATTTTTCCTTTTAATTTTGAGGATTTTATTGTAGTCTCTGGATCAAAATAAGATTTATGTAATTGAATATCAATAATATTGTTTGACTTTTCAAATGCATATGATTTATATGTGATTGAATTTGAAACAAACTTTTTTATTTCACTTATTGGTGTCGAAACAGTTGGGTCGTTTGAAATAAAATGATAAACAATTCCTACATGATTGTGAACGGCAAAGGTTTGATCTTTTGTTAAATATTCAGAAATATTCTTTTTAAATAATTCGGGACTAATTAAATTAAATGAAAATCCAATTAATTTGCCTTCATGATAAGGTGAACTGAAGATGAATACGTCTGAAAAAATGTCAACGCCAATTTCTGCAGATTTTTTTCTATTTGGATTGGCAAGTAAGTTTTTAAAAGTTCTTAATATTTGTTCATTTTTATCTTTTAGTAGAATTTGATCCGCAGAAGTAGATAAGATTTCTTTTGCATCAATTTTACAAACAAATGTTGAATTTTGTGGAATATATAAATGATTAGAATTAATCTTTTCTCCATTTAAGAAAATGAAAATAAAATAAATCACCCAAGCAAATAGCAATAAAAATAGGGATGATAAAGTGTTTTTCAGTTTAATGTTTCTACTCATAATTATAAAGATACATTTTTTTAGAAATAGTGATTACTTATATATAAAAGTTTTTAAACTCAATTTCAGATATTTTGATTGAATGTATTAATAGGACAAAAATGATAACCATTCAACTACTTTTGTCATTTATAACTTTAATTCACGTATATTTGCAAACGATTTGTGGTACCATTCGTGGAATAAAAGGGAATCCTGTTAAAATCAGGAACTGTGTCTGCAGCTGTGTTCACCGTTAAATCGATTTCAAAATGTCACTGTTTCTTTTGTATGAAATGGGAAGACGAAATCGAGTTGGTGAGAGTCAGAATACCTGCCAATAATCATATAGTGTGAAGACTTCAGATTAAAGTTGGATACAATTCTTGCATTATCCTAGGCGTAAGTTTGGGCTAACTCGATTTGATTTCTTCATAATTTATTTATTTAATTTATTTTAATTTTTATGAAGAAAATTTATTTTTCTGCAGTAGCTATTTGTTTCTCTTTAACACTTTCTGCTCAACAGACTATTGGGTTTGAAAATGTATTGTTAGACACAAATTCTTACGATGATGGTGCATCAGGAGCTGGTGCTTTTTTTGAAAATGGAGTTGTTTTCACCAATGACTATATAATTTCTCAATACGGAAATTATTTTAATGGTTTTGCTGTCTCGAACATGCAAGATTCTACAACAGCCGGATATACAAATCCTTATAGTGCAATAACAGCATCTGGTGATTCATCAACAAATTACGGAATCTATAATCCTTCAGGTAAAATTGAATTTGCTGGACAAGGTGTTGTGTTGAATTCTTTTAGAATAACGAATACAACTTTTGCTGCCTTATCAATGAGAGATGGTGATTCATTCGCCAAACAATTTGGTGATTCTACAAATGCAAATGGTGATTTAGATGGAACAAATGGGGCTGATTTTTTTAGATTATGGACATATGCCCATGCTGAGAATGGTGAAATTATAGATTCAGTTGTATTTTACTTAGCTGATTATCGCTTTTCAGAAAATACTCAAGATTATATAGTGAAAAAATGGGAAACTGTTGATTTGTCTTCTATTCAAGGCACTGTATATTCGTTGTCTTTCAAGTTTGAATCTTCAGATGTTGGTCAATGGGGAATGAATACTCCTGCTTATTTTGCAATTGATAATTTAAGTATTTATAAAAATTTAGGTCTTAACGAAAATACTTTGTCAACAATTTCAGTTTTTCCGAATCCATTTCAAGATGTGATAAATGTGAAAGGTGAAAGTGGAAAAGTTTCAGTTCGTGATTTAACGGGTAAAGAGATCTATTCAACTGATTATAATTCTTTTATTCAGATTTCAACAGCTGAATTTCCAACAGGAATGTATTTCTTGACGATCGAAAATGAGAGAGGTTCATTTTCTCAAAAAATCATTAAATAATTCACTCAATTTTTGATGAATTTAAGACTTTTTGTAAGTGTTTTAATAGTATTGACTTTTCATTTTCAAATGATTGGCCAAGATACTATTAAACCACTTCAATTAGTGAAAGAATTAACTGGAGTGACAATTACTGTGATTACTCCCGAAAATAAAGACCAAATTTCTCAACAATATTCAAGATTAGATATTTTAAAATATCAACCTCAAGATGTTGGAACTATTTTGCAAAAAGTAAGCGGTACAACTTTGAAAAGTTATGGTGGACTTGGTGGGATGAAAACAATTTCTGTTCGAGGTTTGGGGGGGCAGCACACTTCAGTTGTCTTAGATGGTTTTGTTGTAAATAATGCACAAAACGGTCAAATAAATTTGGCAACAATTCAAACTGATAATATTGAAAACCTATCTTTAACAGTAGGAGGGAGAACGAATTATTTATTACCAGCTTCTGCTTACACAACTGGTAGTATTTTAAATGTTTCAACTTTTGAAAATTCATTTGATACTTCATCATTTCAAGTTAGATTGAATTCTAAAATTGGTTCTTTTGGTGAATTAGATCATTATTTATCTTTAAAAGGAATAAAGAAGAATTGGATGATTGGTGCTTATGGAAAGTATAGGCAAGCAAATGGAAAATATCCTTATTCTTTTCAAAATGGAAATTCCATAATAAATGATGTGCGTTCCAATAATGATTTTAAAGATTGGTATTCTGGTTTAAATTTAGCTTATCAATTTTCGAACAAGACCATTCTTAGAATTAATTTTAAAAACTTTGGAGCAGATCAAGGATTACCAGGAGCAGTAGTTTTTTATAATACATTTTCGAATCAACGATTATCAACTTTAAATAATGGTCTGAATTTAAATTTAAATACAGAAATAAAAAGTGTAGACTTTAGATTTTTTGGAAGTTACCAAAACGATTACACAAAATATACAGATCCTTCTTTTTTGAATTCGACAGGTGGATTAATCTCTCGTTATTCTAATCAAACAACTCATTTTGGAAGTTCTTTTTATAAATTGATTCGAAATAAATATACTTTTTTTGGTGGTATCGATTCAAAATATAGTGAATTGAAATTTCTAGACGCGAATAATGCTTTCCCAAAAAGATTACATTCAACATACTTACTTGGGTTAACTTTAAATTTTTCTAAAATTAAATCAGAAATTCAATTGACAGGACAAAATATTTTGGAAGACAATCAATTAGGTGAAAGAGCTTTGAATCAAAATAAAATTAATCCGTTTATTTTATTGGAGAATCAAGAGTTTGGTAGTTGGAAATTAAAATTGAATGTTTGGTATAAAAGTTCGTTTAGATTGCCAACTTTTAACGAATTGTATTACAATGGAATTGGAAATGTTAAACTAAAACCTGAAGAGGCAAATCAATTTTCATTTGGAATAAATTTTCAACCAAAAATTAGAAAAGCTAACTTGAAATTGATTTTGAACAGCTATTATACTTCAGTGAAAAATCAAATATTAGCAATTCCAACCAAAAATTTATTCGTTTGGTCAATGCAAAATATTGGTGAAGTTCATACAACTGGTTTTGAAGCTCGAATAGATTTAGGTTTTCAACTTAATGAAAAAAACAGATTAGACTTAAATGGTAATTATACATTTCAGCAATCATTAGATTTTTCAGATATAACTTCTCCGACTTATAAAAATCAAGTTGCCTACATTCCAAAACATTCAGGAAATGCCTCAATTTCTTACAATAGAAAAAATTCAGGTATGGTTTTTTCAATGTTCAATTCATCTTTAAGGTATAGTTTAAATGAAAATATTTCGTCAAATATTATAGATGGTTTTGCCATTTTTGATGCTGGAATTTATTCAAAGGTTAATTTATCGAATAAACATGATTTGAGAATACAGTTGACATTTAAAAACTTGTTTAATTCTTCTTACGCTTTTGTGAAATATTACGTCATGCCAGGTAGAAGTTTCTTAATTTCAATTAATTATGCGTTACGTTAGATTTATTATATTATTACTCGTAATTACTTCATGTAAAAAACATAAAGTAGAGCCTTCTTCTGTTGATACAAGTAATGGTTTGAAAAATGGGATGCTTGTACTGTGTGAAGGTTTATTTCAACAAAATAATTCAACGCTTTCATGGGTTGATTTTAATTCAAATGAAATAGATAATAATTTTTTTGTAACTCAAAATAATCGTCAAATTGGAGATACTGGAAATGATCTTGAATCTTATGGTGGTAAAATTTATATAGTTGTCAATGTTTCAAGTACGATTGAAGTTCTAGAAAAATCAACTGGAAAATCAATCAAACAGATTCCAATGATTACAGGTTCTATCCCTAAACAACCTAGATCCATTGTATTAAATGGTTCAAATGCATTTGTTACTTGTTATGATGGTTATGTTGACATAATAGATACTGTTTCATTAACAATAACTCAACGTATTAAAGTAGGTGATAATCCAGAGCAATTAGCCATTTCGAATAATAAATTATACGTTACCAATTCAGGTGGACTTAATTCTCCGAATGTTGATTCAACAGTTTCAGTTATTTCTCTAAGTTCATTTCAGGAAATGAAGAAAATTACCGTTGGAAAAAATCCAGGTGCAATAAAAGTTGATGATCAAGGAGATGTGTATGTTATAGCTAGAGGAAATTATGGTTCAATTCCATCAAGAATGGTCAGAATAAATAGTCAAACAGATTTAGTAGAAAACACTTTTTCTTTTGATGCTTCTGGTATTGAAAAAATGGGAGATAAATTTTTAATTAACTATCAAAATTATTCAAACTCAACAAGTAGTGTTTGTTTATTTGATTTTCAAACAGAAACTGTGATAAATTCTAATTACATCTCAATGTCAAATATTACAACTTTATTTGGAATAAAATTCAATAGTTCAACGAATAAGATATATTGTTTAGATGCTATGAATTACACAAATTCTGGTTATGTGCATGTGTTTTCATCATCAGGTGTTTTCGAAAAGAGTTATCATGTAGGTCTTAATCCTAACAACATATTATTTTATGAATAAATTAATTCAAATTATTATCTGTATTTCTTTCGTTTTTGAATTGTCTGCGCAATATGCAACTGTTCCTGGTACATCAGGTTCATCAGCCATATATAAAGATTCATCTATTATTGAAGCATGGGCAACGGGTATTGAAATTCAAAGAGGTTATCTTGATATAAATGATAAAAGTTTTCAAATTTCAGGTACAAATAGAGTTTCATATGGTGATCCTCAAGCTGGATTATATGCCGCTGAGGGAAATTCGAATAATATCGTTTCTTTAGGTGATTCTGGTGTTGCCATTGTAAATTTTGCTTCAACTATTTACAATGGAGTAGGTCCTGATTTTGCAGTATTTGAAAATGGATTTGCGAATGATTATTTAGAATTAGCATTTGTAGAAGTTAGTTCAGATGGAATTAATTTTGTTCGTTTTCCAGCTTCAAGTTTATATCAAATTTCAACTCAAGTTGGTCCTTATGCATTTGCAAGTTGTGAAGCTGT
>CANGHX010000041.1 GCA_947453715.1 Flavobacteriales bacterium
GAAATAATTACACAAGGTCGTGTCTTTTTCATTTCACTACCAATGGTTGGGTCAAGATTTATAAGGACAATCTGATATTGAATTATTTCCATTCGTCGAAATTTTCATCTTCAAAAAAATCATCCATCAGCAGTTGATCATCGCCATTTTTATGCATTTTTTCAAATGATTCTTCCCAACCTTTTCTAGGTGTTGATTTTGGTTTTAAAACAATATACCCTTTCTCTAAAATTAACTCAACAGTATCTTTTATATTGTATTTTTCCAACAACGTTTTACTCAGTCTAATTCCTCTTGAGTTGCCAATATTTATGATTGAAACATCCATAACTATTAAATTTTGTAATTACAAAGTTATTACAAATTGAATTTAAAAACAAATTTAAATAACCTTCAATGAAATTATCATTTCAAAAGTTGCTACAACTTCATTTTGATTATCAACTGCTTTAACCATTACGGGGTGATTAATACGTTCTTTCTTTTCAATTGATTCTGTCAACAATGAAGCTATCAATTTTCCTTCATCACAAACAAATGTCACATCTGATTCGGCACGTTTGATAAAATCAGCTTTCATTCCTTTAAATGCAAATGAAGTTTTCACTCCTTTTGTTTCTGAAAAATAGAAAACGTGAATTCCTGCAGCGATATCCGCACCAACGGCTAAAGCACCAAAATACATTGATTTCAAATGATTTTTAGTTCGTCTACGTAATTTGATTTTGACCTTTACAACCTCATCATTTATTTCAATCAATTTCGGTCTAACAAATCCAATCAAAGGAATTTGAACCACTCCCATTAAAAAGAGTAGCCAATTCATTTTTCTCAATGAAATCTGTTTAGTTTGCTGCATTGTATTCTTCAATTAGAGTAGAAACAATTGTTTTAACTGGACGGATTTCATTCACAAACTCAATACTTGGGCCAGCGCACCAAACTGTTTTATAAGTAGCTCCAAATGCAGCATTTTGCAAATTCTTCATTCCTTTGTAAAAAGTAAATGCTTTAAACCACTTTTTTAATCGCTTATTTTTGTTCAGAATTTTTTCTAACCAATTTTGTTCTGTTCCAATTTTCTCAACATAAGGAGTTTTAATCACCGAACATGGAGTTCCTGAAAGCTTTGTAGTCATTACAATATCTTTCGAACCGTAATCTACACATGCTTGTTTGTACTCTTGAGATACCGGAGCTTCTGATGAGGCAATAAAAATACTACCCATAGAAATTCCTGCAGCGCCTAAATCCAACATATCCTTAATTCCCTTCCCTGTCCCTACACCACCTGCTGAAATAACAGGTATAGAAACTGTTTGTAACAATTTTGGGATTAATTCCTTGTAAGATAAATTACCAGCATGTCCTCCTGCCTCTTTGTTTACAGCAATGACAGCGTCAGCTCCCAATTCTTCAACTTTTTTAGCATATTTCGCATCTGTAACATCACAGAAAACTTTCACTCCCGCTTTATGCGCTTCAATAATTGTTTCTTCAGGAGATCCTAGAGAAGTGATTATAAAAGAAATCTTTTCTTCGCAACAAACTTGAAGCTGTTCTTTATATAAAAAGTTTGATTTATTTACGATTAAATTAATTCCAAAAGGACCATTAACTTCTTTTTTTATGGATTGAATTGCTTTTCTTAATTCATCTGTAGAACGATAATTTAAGGCTGGAATTGCACCTGTAATACCTGCTTTCACAGCTTCAATTACCATTTTTTCGTTAGACACTAAAAACATAGGCGCCATGATTATTGGAAATTGAATTCCTAATAATTCTTTTAGCGAATGAGTTGACTTTTGACTTGTTTCCATTTTCCTAATTTAATAAATTATCGATACAAACCACTCAATTTTCATTTAAAATAAATATTCAACTCAACTAATCTTTGTTTTTAAATTTAAAACACTAATTTAAAGGCATAAAATTGCTAGTCATAGAAAAATTAAAGTTCACATATTGCCCTTTTTTACTTGTATTATTCTTTTTGGGTTTTAGCTATTCATATAATGCTCAATTGAACAAAAAAGATTGGAAAATTTGGTCAAATCCTGATAATGTAGATTCTATTCGATTTAAAGCAATTGACGATATCATTTGGGAAGGATTTATTTATGAAAACCCTGACAGTGCTATTTATTATTCCAAATTACAGCTTGATTTTTCAGTTAGAATTAAAAACCAAAAATATCAAGCAATTACTTTGAATACCTTGGCTTCGTGTTATTACATCAAGGACAACTTCAATAAAGCAATTTATTATTATCAACAAAGTTTGAAAAAATATACTGCTATACATGACATTAAAGGACAATCAACTATATATAATAATCTCGGAAATATTTCAAAAGAAAGAGGTGATTTTGTATCTGCGATTGATTATTACACTTCAAGTCTTAAAATTGATGAAAAATTAAAAAATGAATCAGGCATTGCTTCTTGCTTAAACAATATAGGAATACTCTATGCTAATCAAGATCAATTTGATATTGCAATACGCTATTACAAAAGAAGTATCGTAATTCGCAAAAGAATAAAAGATCATGAAGGAATGGCTTCTCCACTAAACAATATGGGGAATGTATATGAATACAAAAAAGAATTTTTCAAAGCAATTGAATATTATCAGGAAAGTTTAGAGATTGAAAAAAATTCAAATAACACGGTAGGAATTGCTACTTCCCTATTTAATATTGCAGGTGCATATAAACAATTAGCTGATATTACAAAAAATAAAAAACCTTCAACTGAATATTATACAAAATCAAAAGAACTAAGCTACAAAGTATTGGAAATGTCTAATGAATTAGGACAAAATACAATTATAGCTTTTACACTAACCAACTTAGCCAGTATTTATCAAGTTGAAGGCTTAACAAACGAAGCTATCAAAGCTGGAAATAGAGCTTTAAACATAGCTAAAGTTACTGGTGCAGTAAGATCAATTAGAGATGCAGCAGAATTACTTTATCATTCCTATAAAAAAAATAATGACGAACAGAATTCATTGAAAATGTTTGAATTATTTGTTCAAATGAAAGACAGTATTTATAGCTCAGAAAATCAAGATGAAATCATTCGACAAGAATACAAATATAAATACGACAAACAAGTAGAAGCCGATAGTTTGATTCAAGCTAAAGAAAAAGAAATCACATTAGTTCAATTAAAACAAGAAAAAACAAAGAAAATAGCGTTAATAAGTGGCTTAATTTTAATGCTCATTTTTCTTGTATTCATGTATAACCGTTATAAAGTTACCTTGAAGCAAAAAGAAATTATCAGTAAAAAAGAACAAGAAACAAATCGACAAAAAGGATTACTCGAAACAAAAAATAAAGAAATCACTGATTCTATCAATTACGCTAAACGAATTCAAGCAGCTATTCTACCTGCTCCAAAAATCGTAAAAGAATATTTAAAAGATTCATTTGTTTTGTACATTCCCAGAGATATCGTTGCCGGTGATTTTTATTGGATGGAACAAATTGAAAATGGACTCATCTTTGCTGCTGCTGATTGTACTGGTCACGGCGTTCCTGGCGCAATGGTAAGTGTACTTTGCAATAACGCGTTAAATAGAAGTGTCCGAGAATATAAATTACAAGATCCGGGAGAAATATTAAATAAAACGAGGGAAATTATTATTCACGAATTTGATAAAAGCGAAGACAATGTGAATGATGGAATGGACGTTTCATTATGTACTTTGCTTTTCAATGATACTGATACTGAACATCTTCATCCCTATCAATTAAAATGGTCTGGCGCAAACAATCCACTTTGGATCATTCGAGACAATGAACTTATCGAATATAAGCCCGATAAACAACCAATTGGTAAGTATTACGAAGATAAACCTTTTACTTCTCATACGATTGACATTCAAAAAGGTGATTGCATTTATACATTTACTGATGGGTATAAAGATCAATTTGGAGGTTTAAACAATGGCGATTCGGGTAAAAAACTGAAAGCCAATCGAATGAAAGAATTATTGATCCATCTTTCGAATCTACCAATGGAGCAACAAAAACAAAAATTGGAAGATTTCTTCTACGAATGGAAAGGTGATTTAGAGCAAGTCGATGATGTTTGTATTATTGGTGTTCGAATTGACTAAATTCAAAAGACTTTTGCTTAACTTTACATTATGACAAAAGGACAAGCATGGATGAAAGCGTTACGTTTAAGAACGCTTCCCTTATCATTATCAGGAATCATTTTGGGGTCTTTTATCGCCTTAAAAAATGAGCATTGGAATGGAATCATTTTCACGTTAGCTATGCTGACGACCATTCTTTTTCAGATACTATCCAATTTAGCAAATGACCTTGGCGACACCTTAAAAGGTGCTGATAATGAAGAACGTATCGGACCAATGAGAGCTGTTCAATCAGGCGTAATTTCTCCATCTGAAATGAAAAAAGCTGTGATCCTTACTTCTTTTTTTAGTCTTTGTACGGCACTTCCTTTAGTTTATTTAGGGACAAAAAATATGTCTTCTGATGTTTTGTGGTTTTATGTCATTCTAACTGGATTATGTATCATTGCAGCAATCACTTACACAGTTGGGAAAAAAGCATATGGTTACAGTGGATTCGGAGATGTTTTTGTTTTCATATTCTTCGGTTTAGTAAGTGTATTGGGAGTTTATACCTTATATGCAAAATCATTTGATTGGCTGAATCTATTACCTGCTACTGCCATTGGACTTTTTAGTACAGCCGTATTGAATTTAAATAATATGCGTGATCAAATCAATGATCAAAAAGTAGGGAAAAGAACCTTGGTTGTAAAAATCGGTCCACGAAATGCTAAATTGTACCACTCTTATTTGATTATTGGAGGAATTGTAAGTTTGGCTGCATTTTTCTATTTAACTCAAAATTATTTGGGTTTTATTGGTTTAGCACCTTCGATTATTTTAATCAAACACCTTCAAAAAGTGATGCTTACAACTAATCCTGCTGAATTTGATCCTGAGTTAAAAAAAGTAGCTCTTTCTACATTTGCAATTGCAGTATTGACGAGTATTTTCATGAACATCTAATGAAAGCTTCTTTCAAAAAACATACTTTTTATTTCAAACGTCCGAGTGGAACTAGTAGAGGTGTTTTAACTGAAAAACATTCTTGGTTCATCGAACTCTTTGAGGAAAAAAATCCTACTGTTAAAGGTATTGGTGAATGTAGTATTATACCTGGACTTTCTCCTGATTTTGTTGATTTTGAATCTTATGAAATCAAATTAAACGAAGTATGTCTCAATCTAGAAAAATACACTTCTAATTTTGATTTATTCAATGAATTTCCGTCCATATTATTTGGATTAGAAACAGCATTATTGGATATACAAAATGGTGGGAAGCAAATCATTTTTAACAATTCTTTTTCATCAGGCGAAAGACGAATCCCTATCAATGGTTTAATTTGGATGGGAGATGCCGATTTTATGCAAGAACAAATCGAACAGAAATTAGCGGAAGGTTTTTCTTGTCTAAAAATGAAAATTGGCGCTATCGACTTTGATTCTGAATTAAGAATATTAGAAAGCATTAGAAATCGCTTTTCTTCGGATAAAATAACGTTGCGTGTTGATGCGAATGGCGCATTTCCTCCATCAGAAGCCTTATCTAAATTGAAACGACTTTCCGAATTTGACATTCATTCGATTGAACAACCGATTCAACAAGGGCAATGGGAAGAAATGAAACAACTATGTGCCGAAACGAAAGTTCCAATCGCCTTAGATGAAGAATTAATTGGCGTTACAGACTTAAAAGATCGAAAGTATTTACTTGATACGATTCAACCTCAATTCATCATATTGAAACCAAGTTTACATGGTGGAATAACAGGTTGTAAAGAATGGATTTCGTTAGCAGAAGAACGTTCAATTCCTTGGTGGATTACCTCAGCATTGGAATCGAATATTGGTTTGAACGCTGTATGCCAGTTTACGGGAGAATATGGTAACAATTTACCACAAGGATTAGGTACAGGTGGACTTTACACAAATAATATTGAAAGTAATTTAACGATTGAAAACGGAGAAATTTATCTAAAAAAGCATGAGTAAAAAAGCAATCGTTGTTGGTGCTGGTATTGCAGGTTTAGCTTCTGCAATTCGATTAGCAAATAAAGGATATGAAGTTGCAGTTTTTGAAGCAAACAATTATCCTGGAGGTAAATTAACGAATGTGCAATTAGGCAATTATCGTTTTGATGCTGGACCTTCTTTGTTTACCATGCCTCATTTTGTTGATGAATTATTTCAACTTTCAAAGAAAAATCCAAGTGATTATTTTACCTATTCTAAATGTGAAATCACTTGCAATTACTTTTATGAAGACGGCACAAATTTGTCTTTATACGCTGACCGAACGAAGCTTTTGAATGAAGTGAAATCGAAATTAAACATCGATACTAAACCTTTAGAAAAGCATTTAAAAAGAAGTCATTTCATCTATAATGCTACACATCAAGCATTTTTAGAACAATCTCTTCATATTCCTAAAAATTATTTTTCCAAAGCAATCGCTAAATGTATTGCAGCTATTCCTTGGCTGCATTTGTTTACAACGATGCACAAAGCAAACGAAAAAGGGTTAAATCATCCGAAATTGGTGCAACTTTTTGATCGTTATGCTACTTACAATGGTTCAGATCCGTATCAAGCTCCTGGGATTTTAAATATCATTCCTCATTTAGAATTTGAAATCGGTTCTTTTTTTCCAACAAAAGGAATGCATTCGATTACACTTTCGTTGGTCGAATTAGCAAAAGAATTAGGAGTAACGTTCCATTTGAATCAAAAAGTGGAAGAAATCATCGTTGAAAACAAAGTAGTAAAAGGAATTCGAATCGGTAATGACAATCATTTTGCAGATGTAGTCGTTTGTAATTCTGATATCAAACCGGCATATCAATTTCTTTTGAAAAATGAACCTAAACCTTTAAAAACTCTTCAACAAGAACCTTCAAGTTCTGCATTGATTTTTTACTGGGGAATTAAACAATCATTTACTCAATTGGATTTACATAACATCTTTTTTTCAGAGAATTACAAAGAAGAATTTGACACACTTTTTCAAAAAAAGAATGTTTCAAATGATCCAACTGTTTACATTAATATCACTTCTAAAAAACTATCATCTGATGCTCCAGAAAATTGTGAAAATTGGTTTGTGATGATCAATGTACCGAGTAATTCAGGTCAGAATTGGGACGAAATAAGAACAACAGCACGACAAAATATTCTTTCAAAATTGAGCCGAATTCTAAAAACAGATATAGAATCTTTGATCGAAGAAGAAGAGTATTTAGATCCTATTCGTATTGAAGCAAAAACATCGAGTCATGCTGGTGCGTTATACGGAGCAAGTTCAAACGATCGAATGGCTGCATTTTTTAGACACCCAAATTTCTCAAAAGTGAAAGGTTTATATTTTGCTGGAGGAAGTGTTCACCCTGGAGGTGGTATTCCTTTATGTTTACTTTCTGCTAAGATTGTTGGGGAATTGGTTGAATAAATTTTTCTTCCTCCCTTTAGGGAGGATCGAGGAGGGTGGCAACGATAAATAAAATTTCAAATTTCACCTCCCTTAATCCCTCCTCAAGGAGGGAAATCTAATTATTCATAAACTAATTAATTTTATTGAGATCAAGAAAAAGTATCTTTTAAATGTGGTTCAATTTAAAAATCAAACTACCTGCGTGATTTCTTTCGTTGAAGTATAAAATAAATAAGCCTCAACAGACTCATATCCAATTTCTTTTAATACCGAAGCATATTCTTTTACTTGCTGAACATCTTTCTTTTTAGGTAAACCTGTTTTGTAATCTAAAATAATCGCAGCATCATTTTTCAAAATCAGTTTATCTGGTCGAACAATGGAAAACTCTCCTGCTATGATATCTTGCTCACTGATGATTTCAATTGCATTTACAAACAATTGTTGGTATTCTTCATTCTCAAAAATCTCTTCAATTTCCAATTTCATTCGATCGACAAAAGCCATTTCGATAATTCCTGATTTCACTAAATTATCAAAACACGTTGCTATTTCATTTTTATCGTTAACTGCCGCCAACACAATATGCAATTGATTTCCATATCTTTGAGCATCTGACATGGAATCCATTTCTGCTAAATCTTTTCTGTCTTGTAAAGAAATATCTGGAAACCATAATCGATCTGAAACATTTTCAGGTATAAAAAACGTATCCGCAACCGACTTGCCTTCTTCTTGCTTACCTACTCTATTTCCAATCGTTATTTTGAGTTGACCATCTTGTTCCGACTTTACAAAAGTTTCGTCTGGGTAACTTAAATTGTCTAACGTTGTATTAAAAACATCTCCGAAATCCGATTGTGATTTAAAGGTGTTGTATATGTATAATCGTTCTACAGGTCGCGTTAAAGCCACATAACATTTGTTGACACTATCTGTTAATATCAAATTGCTTTCGATATATGCAAACGTCTTAATCACATCGATTTCAGAATTTTTTGAAGCACCAGCATATAAAATATAATCATCGGATTCAAACAAGAATTTTGACTGATTTTTTATCCCTGTACTCAAATTCATATTTGGTAAAATTACCACTGGAAACTCCAATCCTTTAGATTTATGAATACTCATAATCTTGATTGCATTTTCGCTTTCAGGTAATTGAACTGCAGACTTGTACCCATCTGATTTATAATAATCCAAGAAACTTTTTAAATCAGGACCATTATTTAAGTCGAATTGATGTGCAATATCAGCTAAATGATGTAAATACGGATTCGTTAATTCATCAAAATTCATCATGCGATAAAACTTCTGAATTAAGTCGTACACATTTTCATATTTCATGAAAAACTCAACATTCGAATTGAAGTGATTTTTTATAAAATCTTCATCGTTAAAGAACGTGTATTTCTTACCAGTAGATTCCGTTATTTTCTCAACTAAATAAGATTTGTAATCTGTAAAACTATTCTCTGAAGTATATCCAAAATATTTTTCTGCAAACCTACGCTTCTCGTTCTCGCTTAATGGCTGTAACCTTCGTTTTAAGTAACTTATTGTCAACTGGACAGCAACATCACTATCAACTAACAAAGAATCCGCAGAAACAACGTCGAATCCTTTTTCAGTTAAAAAGATTGCCCAACTGTTACATTCCTTATTTTTTTCTCCTAACAAGCAAATATCACCTCGCTTAAACCCATTTGCTTCGCATTCTTGAATCCATTGTAATAGTAAATCAAATTCTTTACCGATAGATTCTGAAGCTTCTTTTGATTTTGGTTCTGAGATAATTTCAACATAACCCTCCATTTTGGATTTCGGGTTTTGCTTGATCGAAGCGTAAAATGACTGATTTGTTTCTGATAGGGCAGCTTTTAATAATTCGAAAAAGTGATTGTTAAATTCTACAATCGTTGCTGATGAACGCCAATTGTCTTCCAATGGCAACATTTCACCCTGCGATTTAAAATAAGCCGATTTACGAAGAATATCCGCATCATTCTCAGGATTGTAAATTTCTGGTAAAGCTATAAATTGTTCAGCCACTCCATTTTTAAAACGATATATGGATTGTTTTGGATCACCTACAATCAAATTTTGATTCATATTTGAAATGGATTCATGCACCAAAGGCACCATGTTTAACCATTGCAAATGTGAAGTATCTTGAAATTCGTCTAATAAAAAATGTTGGAATCGTGTTCCTAAGCGCTCATAAATAAACGGAGCATCTTCATTTTTTACTAACTGAGAAATCAAGGTATTGAATTCTGAAATTCGAATCAATTGTTCCTCTTTTCGAATTGTACCCAACTGCTTCGCCATAAATTGAAGCAAAGCCATGTTGTAATAATTTTTGACATACAATTCTAACGCACTGAATTCTCCAATTCCTTTCTCCCAAATCGAATTTAAATCAATTAATGCTTGCTTCAATGAAGATGGAAATCTTTTTCCTTTTGGAACTTCGATTTCTTGGCATTTTTTAATAAAAGCTTCTGTAAAAAATGTTTTAGGAAATGTATCGATTGAATTTAAATTAGCAATAGGATTATAGGTTCTTGTACCATCAGGCAATTCACTTGATTCAATATTTTCATTTTGAAAAATCGTGTAAACTTTTTGACATTCTCCTGCAAAATGATCTTTTTTACGAGACAATTCATACTTTAATTCTTTCAATCTCTCAAACGAAAAATCTTTATCAATCAACGCTTCTACTATCGAATTGTATTTCTCATTTTTAATTATTTCAGAGAATTTAATTAGATTTTTGCGAAAATCCCACTTCTCACCCTCCTCTACATTACTTTTTGCATATTCAAAAATAATTTTTGTCAAGTGATTGGTTTCAGAAATATCTAATTCACTCATCATTTTATCGATGACTTTTTCGATGACTTCTGTTTCATTAAAAATGATTTCAAAGTCGGTCGATAAATTCAAATCACGACTGAATGAACGAATTAATTTCAGGTTGAATTTGTCAATTGTCATCACATGAAAATCTTCATATCGATGCAAAATATTTTGTAAAACGAGTTTTGCTCTTACATGAATTTCTTCCGGATTTACTCCTAAAGCATTTCCAATTAAGATGGCATAATCGTCGGATTTCTTTCCATATTTATCTGGAAAACTCAACTCATCTAACGCCTGAATAATTCTACTTTTCATTTCAAAAGCAGCCTTATTCGTAAAGGTCATGGCAATTATTTGAGCAAATTTGAAGGTGTTTTTCTGTTCGCCCAATAATAATTGGATATACTCCTTTACCAAATTAAATGTCTTTCCACTACCCGCAGATGCATTTAATACTTTTAAAGGTTTATGTTGAGTTGATTCCATTTTAGACTTAAAGATTCAAGACTTAAAGATTCAAGACTTAAAGACTCAGGACTTGAAGACTCAAGACTTAAAGACGAATTTTTGGTCTTAAAATCTTGAATCTTAATATCTTTCAGTCTAAAAATCTTAACATCTTTTAGTCTAACTACTATTTTAACTTCTCCGCGCTTTGTAGCACTTTTTGTTTCATGTCTTCCATGTAGGCTTCTAATCTTACTAATAGTGTAGGATTTGATGCTCCGATGATTTTTGCTGCTAAAATTCCTGCATTTTTTGCTCCGTTTAAGGCAACAGTTGCAACTGGAATTCCACCTGGCATTTGAAGAATTGACAAGATGCTATCCCAACCGTCGATTGAGTTGCTTGATTTTACTGGAACACCAATTACTGGAAGCGGTGTTAAAGATGCAGTCATTCCTGGTAAATGCGCTGCTCCTCCTGCTCCCGCTACGATAACTTTTAATCCACGTTTGTGTGCATTTTTTGCATACTCAAACATCAACTCAGGTGTTCTATGTGCTGATACGATATTGATTTCAAATTCAACACCTAATTCTTTTAATATATCTGCTGCTTCTTGCATTACTGGAAGATCAGATGCACTTCCCATGATAATTCCTACTTCAACCATATAATTAATTTTGGACTTCGACTTCGCTCAGTCAGTTAATGTTGGATTTTGAATTTTAGATTAATTCAAAATCCAAAATTTATAATTCATAATTATTTCAACGTGCTTGGGCACACAAAATTGGTAACTGGGATAGTTGTTTTTTGAATCGCTCCAAAACCTCCCAATACATCAATAAGATTTGTAAAACCATTTCGTTTTAATTCTGAAATAGCAATTACACTTCTATAACCACCGGCACAATGAACGTAATAAGTTTTGTTTTTGTCTAATTTATTTTGCTCATCTGCAATGTAATCCAACGAACAATGTGTTACATTTTCAATATGTTCTGCTTCGTACTCTCCTTGCTTACGTACATCTACAACATTAACCGAATCAATTTTTGTTGCTAATTCTTCTGCAGTGATTGACTGTAATGTTTCAAGTGTTTCTCCTGCATTTTGATATGCTTGAACACCACCTTTTAAATAGCCTACACAATGATCGTAACCCACTCTCGCTAAACGAACAACCGCTTCCTCTTCAGCACCATCTGGTGTGATTAAAACAATTTCCTGTTTTATATCGTGTACCAAAGCACCTACCCACATTGCAAATGTTCCATTCAAACCAATGAATAACGAATCTTTAATAAATCCTTTACTGAAATCTGCTTGCGTTCTAACATCTAAAATTAAAGCTCCATTTGCAACTTCATTCTTGAAATCTTCAACAGATAAAGCTTTTGTTCCTTTGTCGATTACCTCATCAAAAGAAAGGTAACCTGTTTTATTCATTTGCGCATTTTTTGAGAAATATTGAGGTGGAGGTAAAATACCAGTTGTTACTTCTTTGATAAATTCCTCTTTAGTCATATCCGCTCTTAACGCATAATTCGTTTTTTTCTGTTCACCCAATGAACCAACCGTTTCGGAACTCATGTTTTTCCCACAAGAAGAACCTGCTCCGTGTCCTGGATAAATGGTAATATCATCTGGTAAAGTCATGATTTTATTTCGCAATGAATCAAATAACATTCCTGCTAAATCTTCTTGTGTCAAATCACTTTTAATTGCTAAATCAGGACGACCTACATCGCCTAAAAATAATGTGTCACCTGAAAAAATAGCCGTTTCTTTCCCTTCTGCATCAATCAACAAATACGTAACTGATTCTGGAGTATGTCCTGGTGTATGCAATACTTTTACCGTTAACGCACCTACTTTGAATTCTTGATTATCTTCAGCAATAATAGATTCAAAATGTGTATTTGCAGTAGGTCCAAAAACAATTGAAGCACCTGTTTTATTCGCTAAATCAATATGTCCACTTACAAAGTCAGCATGAAAGTGTGTTTCAAAAACGTATTTAATTTTCGCACCATTTTTCTCAGCCATTTCAATGTAAGGAGCAGATTCTCTCAATGGATCAATCACAGCTGCTTCGCCATTACTTTCAATGTAATAAGCTGCTTCTGCTAAACACTTTGTATATATTTGTTCTACTATCATTTCGCTCAACTATTATTCTACTTCTTTTATCGCTTTATTAATCCCATCAATGTAATTCAAGACTTTTTCTTTTCCAAAACCAGACTCACTTGATGTGGTAAAAATTGGTGGAATTTCATCCCAATATTTAATCATTTCTTTTTTGTACTTGGCTAAATTTTTTGCAAGAATAGAACTCGAAATTTTATCAATTTTGGTAAAAACCATACAAAATGGAATTTGTTTTTCTCCACACCAATTCATGAATTCAAGATCAATTTGCTGAGGATCTAAACGAGAATCTAACAAAACAAAAACATTCATTAATGTCTCTCTTTTCATTAAATACTCAGAAATAAACACCTCAAATTCAGCACGCATCTTTTTAGATGTTTTTGCATAACCATATCCAGGTAAATCGACCAAATACCATTCTTTATTGATTAGAAAATGATTAATCAATTGTGTTTTACCAGGTGTTCCAGAAGTTTTTGCTAACTTTTTATTTCCTGTCAACATATTAATCAACGAAGATTTTCCAACATTAGAACGACCAATAAATGCATATTCAGGCATCCCATCAGCTGGACTTAATTTATGATCTGTATTTGATACTACGAAAACTGCTTCTTTGATTAACATATTATTGAGATTTATACTACAAAGCTAATTAAAAATATACTGTTTTATTTCAAATTAAATATCAATCTTTCCTAAAAGATCATTTCTTTTTCATTTTACTCATTCATTACTACATTACAAAAGAAAAAACAGTGCTAATTATTTAAATTTGATATATTTGGATAAACAAGAAATTAAAACAAAATATGCAAAACAATAAATCAACTATTCAATTCTTGACGAAAATGTTTTCGATAATTGTATTTGTAATTTTAACAACATCTCTCTGCTATTCACAAGAAATTTCTGGTTCTGAATGTGAAAAATACATCCCAAAATCAACAAAAATCAAATTCAATTCAAAAGATAATACAATTCAATATTTTAAACTTAGAGCAGATGCAAAAGTGAAATCTTCAGATGCAATCTCTTATTTGTTAACCATTTTGAAATTAAATAAAGAAATCAACCTCATAATTTATTCAAAAGAAACGGATAAAATTGGATACACCCATACTCGCTACAAATTCTATTTCAAATCCATTTTAATTGAAGATTTCAATTACATAATACACTCAAAAAATGAATTAGTAGTTTCTGGAAATGGTGAATACTCAAAAATATCAAATTTTAATAATTCTATTCCTACAATCAAAGTTGGCGATGCTATTAATATTGGTAAATCAAATCTAAAAAGTGAACATTATTATTGGAAAGAAAATGAATTTCCAAAACCTGAATTAACCTATATTTTAGTTAATAATAGTTTCAGACTTTCATACAAAACAGACATATATTCTGTAAAACCATTAGCTAGAAAATACTTTTATATTGACGCTGAAAATGGAAAAATACTCAAAGAATTAAATCGTATTCAACATACTGATGTCATAGGAACAGCACATACAAAATACAATGGAGTTAGACCGATAACAACAAATCATACTGGTTCAAATTATATTTTAACTGAAACTGGAAGAGGAAATGGAATAAATACTTACAACTTAAACAACACTGTTGATTACTTTTCAAGTACAAATTTTAGCGATGCTGATAACAATTGGACATCAACAATCAATCAAGATGATGCAGCATTGGACGTTCACTTTGGAGCAGAAGCTTTTTATGATTTTTACTCATCCAATTTTAACCGTTTATCATTTGATAATGTGAATGGTACTATCAATAGTTATGTTCATTACGATACAAGTTTTGTAAATGCATTTTGGGATGGTGCAAATATTTCATTTGGTGATGGTGATGGTGTAAATTATACTGCACTAACTTCCTTAGATGTTGTCGGACACGAATTAACACATGCTGTAACTCAATATTCAGCAGGACTTCAATATCAGAATGAATCTGGTGCTCTTAATGAATCGTTCAGCGATATTTTCGGCGTTGCAATAGACTTTTATAAAAATCCTTCTACTGCCAATTATTTAATGGGGGATCAATTTAATTTAACTGGAACAGGTTTTAGAGACATGAGTAATCCCAATTCTAAAAATGATCCAGATACTTATTTGGGAAATCATTGGGTAACAGATCCAAACTTCGATAATGGTGGCGTACATAGCAATTCTGGCGTTCAAAATTATTGGTTTTACCTTTTAGTAAATGGTGGTTCTGGAACAAATGATCTAAATAATAACTATTCTATCACAGGAATTGGAATGTCAAGTGCTATAGAAATTACCTATCGCTCACTGACCAACTATTTAACTTCTACTTCTCAATATTCTGACGCTCGATTCTTTTCCATTCAAGCAGCAATAGATTTGTTTGGTGAATGTAGTCCAGAAGTAATAGCCGTTACAAATGCTTGGTATGTTGTTGGAGTTGGCAGTCAATATAACACTTCTGTAATTGCAAATTTCAACTCCCAATCTCGATTAAGTTGCTCAAATCCTGGTACAATTAATTTTTATAATTTATCTTCAAATGCCTCACAATTTGCTTGGGACTTTGGAGATGGAAATACAAGTAATTTAGAAAATCCAAGTCATATTTATAATAGTCTTGGAAATTTTTCAGTCCAGTTAATTGCAACTGGAATAGGTTTTTGTTCAGGTATAGATACTTTATTAATTTCAAATTTCATCACAATCACAAATAATGCCGGCCCTGTAAACGCTAATTGCGCTCCTAGTTCCGCTCCTAGTTCAAATTCACATGGAATCACCAATGTTCAATTTAATACATTTAACAATTATTCGGATTACAGTAATTTAGAATCATACCAAGATTTTTCTTGTAGTTATCAAACAAATGTTACGGCAGGTGTCAGTTACCCACTTACTTTTTCAACAGGTGAGGAATTTGGTTATGCTTGGATTGACTATAATAACAATGGAGATTTTGAACAATCTGAGTTGGTTTATTCGTCAAATTTTAGGCAATACTATCACGCTCGAAACATCATTATTTCAGGAAATACAAGTTATAACATTCCAATTAGAATGAGGATTGGATCCAGCATCAATGCATTGACAAGTTCTTGCAACAATCCATCTTTAGGGCAATATGAAGATTATACAGTTATCATTTTACCTAATTCAAATCCTCCAATTGCCAATTTTGAGTCAAATACTCAAAGCACGACTGTAAATTCACCAATCAATTTTTATGATCTTTCACTAAATGTACCTACTACTTGGGAATGGTATTTCGAAGGTGCTTCAATTACAAATTCCACACTACAGAATCCGAATGTAACTTACCCCAATTTAGGAACTTTTTTAGTGAAATTAAAAGTGACTAATAACTTTGGGCAAGATTCAATAACAAAACTATCTTACATAAACGTTGTTGATACGTATACCATGTGTACAAATAACTCAAGCACACTATATTCTGGAAGATTGATTGATTCCGGACAAGAAAATGCAAATTACAGTGATAATGAAGCATGTACTTTTCTTGTAAACCCTCCTGTTAGCAAACCAATTAGAGTAAATATTACTTCATTTATATCAGAATCAAATTTTGATTTTTTGAAAATTTACGATGGACAAGATGAAAACGCTCCTTTGATCGTTAGCTTAACTGGAACGATATATCCTACTGATTTTATTCTTAACTCTGGAAAGGTGTTTTTTAAATGGAACTCTGATGGAGGAGTTAATTCTCCAGGTTACGATATCACTTGGGACACATTAATTTCACTTCACGCTGGAGGAATAACTCATTCTGGCATCCAAACTCCAGGTTCAATCATAACGTTTAATTCAATCGAAGCAAACTATTCAAATTACAGTTGGGATTTTGGTGATGGGAACTCGCTTGTAGGGAATTCCCAAGAAACTCATACTTATCAAAATAGTGGAAATTATATTGTGCAATTGCAATATTATGACAACAATAATTATTTAAAAACCTATTATGATAATCTTACTATAGGTTCCGCAGGTGCAATTAATGAAATTACATTCAATGAATTTATGCTATATCCTAATCCAACTTCTGGAATAATTCATTTTGATAATAACTCAGTAAATACGTTCAATCAACTTTCCATTACGAATACTGTTGGACAAGAAATTTACCGTCTCGGGTTAGATTTTACGAGTAATAAATTAGAACTAGACTTATCCCATTTTGAAAATGGTATATACTATATAAATTTACAGAAAATGAATGGAGAAAAAATAACTTCAAAGATTACTAAAACAAGTTTTTAAGTGATTTATATTCAAGCTGTAAGATTTAACTTTTTTAACATATTTTTTTTTAAGTAATTCAACAATAAAGTTTATTTTTGTTTCACAAATTTAAACAATTCGTCATGAAATATTTTTTTGTTGCTTTAGGTTTATTGTCTGTGGCTGCTTGTTCCACAAATGACAAAAAATCAGATGTTATTAGAAAAGAAAGCCATAAAGCGACAATTGATGCTCCAAAAGTAGATGCAAATCGCCTTTTAACTGCTGAAATTTCAGGAATGACTTGTGTAATGGGATGTGGAGCTAGTATCCGAAAAGAATTAAGAGCAACGAATGCAGTAAGTACTGTAGAATTTGATTTTAAAGAAGGACGAAAATTCAACACAGCTGAAATCGCATTTGATAAAGATAAAATTACAGTTGACGAAATTGTTTCGATCCTTTCTAAAATGAACGACAAACAATTTACGGTTGGAAAAACTTCATCAAAAGAATACGCTGACAAAAAATCATCTTCAACTGAATGCACTAAATCTGATTGCGAAAAATCATGTGATAAAGATGAAGAATCTTCTATGGACATTTCATCTAACGAAATGGAATCTCCAAACTTCTTAAGCATCATTACTCATTACTTCGTTTTTTAAACCCAAAACATCATGAAATTACATTATCGTGAAATGGGAGAAGGTCAACCTCTCGTTATACTTCATGGTTTATTTGGTTTCTCAGACAACTGGCAAACACACGCTAAAAAGCTAGCAGAATATTATAGAGTAATTCTTGTAGATTTAAGAAATCATGGTCATTCTGATTGGAGCGATGAGTTTTCTTACCAACTAATGGCTGATGATTTATTAGAATTAATAAATGATTTAAATCTTTCGAAAATCTTACTACTAGGCCATTCAATGGGTGGAAAAGTAGCTATTACATTTGCTCAAAATCACTCTTCTTTTTTAGAAAAATTAATTGTTGTAGATATTGGCATCAAACAATACCCTATGCATCATGCTGAAATTCTTAAAGGACTTCATGCAATCGATTTGACAACTGTAAACTCTCGAAGTGTTGCTGAATCTATTCTTACTCAATATGTCGACTCATACGGAACGAGACAATTCCTGTTAAAAAACCTATATTGGATTGAAAAAGGAAAATTAGCTTGGAGAATGAACATTGAAGTTCTAGAACGTGAGATGACGGAAATTTTATCTGCTTTACCAACAACTGAAGTTTTCTTGCCTACACTATTTATTAGAGGTGCACAATCCAATTACATCTTAGATGACGATATAGAAGTATTAGAAGAAGTGTTTCCTGACATTCAATTAAAAACAATTGAAAATGCTGGACATTGGGTTCATGCCGAAGCTCCTGAAGAGTTTATGGATTCGGTGTTGGAATTTTGTTTGAGGTAGTTTCGGCTCAGCTCAACTACATTTACTTCGATCAAAATCTTAAATCTGTGATCATAAATATTGGTTTACTTAATATTTCTCCCCTTGAGGGGAGATTAAGAGAGGTGAAAATTTGAGATAAAACATTAAAAACCTATCAAAAAATCAACTTCAAATGATTAATAATAATATATTTTCATGTTTATAATAAATTAAACACCCTTAAATCTTTACTCTTTTGTATTCGTTTTCACCTACTTTGATTACTTTAAAACCGCACCATTTTTGTAAAGTATCACTTGAAAAGTATTCTATTGGAAAAAATTTTATCTCACTATAATTATTTCTAGGTAATTCATAAGTAAATATGATATTTTCAATATCAAATAAATTTGAATCTTCAATTACATTAGAATATAATTCTTTAGCAATTTCAATTCTCAATTCAATTAATTTTTTATAGTTATTATCATTAGGAATTATACTGTCATTTGTTAAATTTACATCATAGGAAGTGTTAATACCTCGTCCGATAAACCTTTTATGAATATTTAGTTCAAAACCAATTGTATTGATCGAATCTATATATTTATTTTCAGTAATTGTCAATGGAGAATGTTCTTCCTCCCATTTCCCAATTTCGCTTTCTATTTTATATGATGGATCATAAGAACATGAGATCAAAACATTAATTAATATTAGAAAACAAATTACTTTACGAACCGAAAATGATATCTGAAACATAATTTTTTAGTCTTATTTATTACTCTCATATGAATTTCAAATAAAAATTCAATTATCTATTATTGTAATATCTTGAGGGAAAGCTGAGTTAGTTGATAATTGAATCTCTTTTTGAGAATTATCGGTTAAACAATTTAAATAAATGTATCACCTCCCTTAATCCCTCCTCAATGAGGGAAAAGATCAATAATACTTCGAACCAACCAAATAATTCGTTACATAATCAGCAACTCCTTCTTCTAAAGTATGAAAAGGAATTTTGTAACCTTCACCGATTAGTTTTGACATATCTGCCTCAGTGAAATATTGGTATTTATCACGAATATCGATAGGTGTATCAATGAAATCAATGTTTTCAGGTTTATCAACGTTTTTAAACGTGTTTTTAGCTAAATCTAGGAATGTTCTCGCTTTTCCTGAACCCAAGTTGTAGATACCTGACGTTGGTTTGTCATTCATTAAAAATAAACAAACGGAAACAACATCTTTTACGTAAACGAAATCACGTAATTGACCTCCATCTGTATA